>JBBRUB010000176.1:0-7067 GCA_038248175.1 Cytophagales bacterium
CTGAAGGGGTTGAAGAGTTTGTCGGGATGCGTAGGATCAACTTTTTTGGCATCGGCAATGGTTGGGCCCCACGAGGGCCAGAAGCTCTGAGGGTCATACACGCCCGAAAAGCCAATGGTGTATTTGTCCTGTACGTCGGGGAATTTATTAACGTTCTCCAGGCCGAAGGTACTGCTGTAGTTGGCCCGAAACCCGCCCGACTTACCCGATTTGGTGGTAATAACCACTACGCCGTTGGCCCCCCGCAGGCCATAGAGCGCGGTAGCCGCTCCACCTTTCAGGATGTTGATAGTGGCAATATCGTCGGGGTTGACATCGGCCGCCCGGTTCGAGAGACCCCGTGTCTCGGCCCCTGACCCCTGGGTTGAGGTACTATTATCGAGCAGGATACCGTCAATAACGAACAGCGGCTGATTATCGCGGCTCACATCGAGGGAGTTGATACCGCGAATCAGAATCCGCGCACCCTGCCCCGGCGCCCCTCCCGTGCTGGAGATGGTTACGCCCGCCACTTTACCCTGCAGCGAGTTGACGACGTTAGTCTGAAGATTCTGGGTAATTTCTTCAGAACTGATAGACTGGGTGGCGTAGCCAAGGTCTTTTTTAGCGCGGCTGATGCCGAGAGCCGTTACCACCACTTCGTTCAACTGCCGGTCATCGGCCCTTAGGCTGGCGTTGATAACAGTCCGGTTGCCTGCCGTTATCTCCTGCGACAAATAACCGATATAGCTGAACACCAGTACGGCCCCGCTGCCGGGAACACGCAGGCGAAACTGCCCGTCAGCATCGGTTTGGGTTCCAGTAGTAGTGCCTTTTACCGACACGTTTACACCCGGCAAGGGCGTATTATCGCCCTGGGCTGTTACGCGACCGCTTGTTTCGATCTGCTGCGCCCAGGCTCCCGACTGGGTGCAACAGAGCAGCAGGATGAGAGAAAACCGTAGAGATTTAGTTATCATAACTGAAAGAATAGGTTGTACAAAAAAAACTAAAAGCCAAAATTAATCCATTTTTAATAAATTCATTCGATTGGCAAACAATCTATTGCTTTGTAAGTCTTTGGTGCTAATAAATAGGGGCTAAAAGTATATTTACAGAAAAAACAGATTAATCTACATAATTAACCCTGAGTAATCAGCCACCAGTTTGTGTCAGAATCCTCATGCATCAGATGAACAAAAAACAGACCATCTTCCTATTGGTAACCCTCTTGTTGAGCAGTTCGATCAGCCCCTCAGGAGCCTTCTCTCAGTCAGTGCCACCACCAGCTCTGACCTCCCTGACCGCTCCGCAAAGACTGGCCCGCGAGCTGGAACGTATTGCACAGCTGGGGGGCGGACCGGTCGGCATTCAGGCCACGCACATTGAATCCGGGCAGCAGGTGAGCCTAAACCCGCAAGTGGGTTTTCCGATGGCGAGTACCGTAAAAGTGGCCATTGCCGTGCAACTCCTGACCAGAATAGAGCAGGGCGATCTGTCGCTCACGACGATGGTGGAGGTCACACCCGCCGATCTGCACCCTGGCAGTGGTACGCTTACCGAACTCTTCAACAAACCGGGTGTACAGTTATCCGTGCAGAACCTGCTTGAACTGATGATGGTCATCAGCGACAACTCCGCCACCGACATCCTCCTGCGGCTGGCGGGCGGGACAGTCGCCGTGCAGAACCGGCTCAAAACGCTTGGCGTACAGGGTATGTCGGTAGATCGGTCCATTATTGAGTTACTCGCCGACTTGCAGGGCGTTACGCTACCCCTCGCCGAGCAGTGGACACCGGGTTTTTACGAGAAACTCGAAGCGGAACGCCTGCCCGATGCCCGTCCCAAAGCCGTGGCCCGCTTCGCCACCGACCCGCGCGATACGTCAACCCCGGCGGCAATGGCTGATTTACTGACCAAGATTTATCAGGGAACGGCCCTTAAGCCGGACAGCCGCGCGGTGTTGCTGGGCGTCATGGAACGCTGCGCGAGTGGGGCAAACCGCATTCGGGGGTATTTGCCACCCAACACGCCATTGGCCCACAAAACCGGTTCGCTCGGCGCCACCGCTACGGACGACGTTGGCTACATTACATTACCCGATAACGCCGGCCACGTAGCCATCGCCGTTTTTATTGGTCCATCCACCCAGCCCACCGCCGAGCGTGAACAGACCATTGCGCACCTGTCGCGGGCCGTATATGACTACTTTCTCTTTACAGTTCCCACTCCTGCCGCCGTATCGCGGTAGCAACCGCAAGTGGCCTATTGCAGGTTTTTGTCGAGCAGTTCGGACAGCGTGGCAGCGGTTTGCAGGCCAATCAGACGTTCGGTCAGTTTGCCGTCTTTGAGCAGCAACATCGTCGGAATCTCATCGACCTGATACGCCTGCATCAGGGCTTTGCTGGCGTCGGCGTTGGCTTTGACAATAATCACCTTCCCGGCATACTGCGCCTGGAGCTGCTCGATAATCGGCATCATTTTCTGGCAGGGGGCGCACCAGGGGGCATAAAAATCGACCAGCACCAACCGATTATCGGAAGCTGTTTGTCGAAGAGCGTCGGGTGTGATGGCTTTGGCCGACGTAGCGGGCTGGGCCGGAACGCCTTCAATAGGTTTCAGGAGGGTGGTCCATTTCAGATAACCGCCCTGCATTTCATAGACCGAAAATCCCTGCGCCCGCATCTGTTCAGCCGCCTGCGCTGAACGCCCACCCGACAGGCAATACACAAACACGGGCCGTTTTTTATCGAAACGCGCCAGGCTATCGCCGAAGGCCGGATTGCGCACGTCGAGGTTGGTGGCATCAGGCAGATGCCCTCCGCCAAACTCGCCGGTGGTTCGAACGTCGAGAAGTTGGGGGGTGGTTGTCTGCTTAAGCCGGGTTTCAAACTCGGCGGGCGTCAACGACTGCGCCGATACAACCGACGCGGAGATAAGGGCAAATAAGCTGAAGATGAAAGTTTTCATAAGGCAGATTGTTAACTGAGTTAGTTGGGAAACTGGCTTTTGTCAAGCCCCGGAATGATGCGCAGGGCGTTTTTGTAATACACTTTTTTCAGGATCTCATCGGGCAGGGCCAGGCCATACATGCGCCAAAAGGCATGGTATTTCTTGTGGTAGGGAAAGTACTCGTCGTCGGTTTCCAGCACCCGGAAATACGTAGCGTATTCGCTCGGTATCCAGCTGTCTTTCCCAAACAGAATCCGATCCTGATACTTCTCGAAGAACTTCCGGGCCGTGCGCGGCTGACGCCCTAGCTCGGCGATGACCGCACCAATCTCGACGTTCATGTTCGGAAACACCTGCATCAGGCTGTCCAGCTTGCCGAGGTTGTTGGGGTACCAGCCCATGTGCGCGTTGATGAACGTCGTCTTTGTGTGCTTTCTGAACACGTTATGCTGCTCGGCAAGCAGACTTTCCCACGAAACGGGGTTGCTGGCGTTACGACGGCCTTTGTGCAGTTTGAGTTCCAGCCAGCGTTCATTGTAGCGGTCCATCGGGTCCCAGAACGATTTAGGATCGGCGGTGTGAATCAGCACTGGAATGCCCAGTTCACCACATTTCGCCCAGATGGGATCCAGAGCCGGATCATCTACGCGCACCCGCTGCCCGGTTTCGTCTTTCACGCTCTGCCCCAGCGATTTGTAAATTTTCAGTCCCCGCGCCCCGGCCTTTACGTCAGATTCGAGGATTTTAACGGCGTCTTCGGTCCAGCCAGTCTTACCGATGTCATCGAAGTTGATGTTGGAGAACAGGACCAGTCGTTTCGGGTTCGTCTTGTTAATATTGGCTTCGGCGTCGGTAAAGAACCGGGTGTTTTCGGCTACGCTGCCCCAGCCACGTCCGCTAAGGTTCACCATAATTTTCATATTCAGGCTGTCCATCTGCGCCAGCAGCGGGTTCAGGTCGGCCTTATCCATCTGATATTGGTGGTTATGCACGTCGATGAACGGGTACTTAGCCCGCATCAGCTTGTGTTCCGGCACTTTCAACGTCGATACCGGGTCGGATTCTTCAAACCCCAGCGGCATATCGGTGGGGTTAACGGGCGGGGCAGTTTGCCCGCAGGCGGCAGTCAGCGAGAGCGCGAACAGGCAAAAAATGTGTACGGAGCGAATAGACAGGTGCATATCGGTAGGGTAGGTTAAGCAATTGGTTTATAAATCAACGCTACGCAGTGCGCAGCAATTCCCTCGGCCCGGCCCACAAAACCGAGGTGTTCGGAGGTGGTAGCTTTGATGGATATATCGTCTTCGGGCAGGTTCATTACGCCCGACAAACACGTTTTCATGGCCGGAATGTGCGGGTTTAGCTTTGGCTCCTGCAACACCACCGTCACGTCAACGTTGGAGACTTCATAGCCCGCTTCGCGAATCATCCGCAGCACTTCGGCCAGCAGCACTTTACTATCCACGCCCTTCCAGCGCGGGTCTTTATCGGAAAAGTGATACCCGATGTTGCGCATATTAGCCGCGCCCAGCAGGGCATCGCACAGCACATGGCACACTACGTCGGCGTCGGAGTGGCCAAACGCGCCATGGGTGTGCGGAATGAGAATACCACCGAGCCAAAACGGATGGCATTCCACTAATTTGTGAACATCATAGCCCTGTCCAACGCGAATTTTCATAAGTTCTCAGGTTAGGCAAAGCCATTCTCATGCAGATACGCTTCGGTTTGCAGCAGGAATTCAGTGGCGACTTCTATTGCATTTAGCGCGTCGGCTGCCGATATGCCCTCGTCAGGTTCATAATAGAATACCCTCCTCCCGAACGTTCAGATAATAAAGCAATTGCGAACATCTATATTTCTGCACCGAAGTTGGTTTGACGGATACGAAAAGATCGTAATCAACACTTAACTCGCCAATTCGTCTGCTCATAAACCGTATTTCCGCACCGTGCTGCACCATCTCATCGCGCAGCACCACAAGATAGTCCACGTCCGATTCGGCGTGGAAGTCGCCCCGTGCGTAGGAACCGTAGAGAATTACCTGCTCCAGCCGCTCGCCGTACAGGTCGGTCAGGGCAAGTTTGACATCCTGCGAAAGCTGGTGCAGTTGGTTGGCCGTGAGCGGTTTAGGGTCGTAGGCAACGTTCATGATGATTAGGCCGTTTGCGTTTCAGTGCGCCGGTAATACATTGTGGAGCAGTTGTCTTTTCGCAACACCTGCCGGGCCATGTTCTGCACGTCGGCAGCCGTAACGGCCTGGATGTTGGCGGCTTCGTCGTTTACCCAGTCGGGGTTGCCTGCGTTGGCCGCGAAGGCGAGGTTCATGGCCCGGTTCAGCAACTCTACTTCCGAAAAAGCCAGCGTGGCTTCGGCCTGGTTTTTCACTTTGGCCAGCTCCTCGTCCGGCACGGCGTTGTCCACGAAATCCTGTACTATAGCTTCTACGGCAGCATCGGCTTCTTCGAGCGAAACGCCTTCGTTCAGCGTCCCCTGAATTACCAGCAAACCGGGGTCGAGCGAGGAGGTGATATAAGCCCCTACGTTGCTGAACAGCGGATTATTGCGCAGCAATTGCTGGTACAGCCGCGACGATTTGCTCCGGCCCAGCATGTCGCCGAGGAGGTCGGCGGTTTGGTAGGCGGGGTCAAAACGGCCCGGCATATGCCAGGTTTTATAGAGCGCGTTGAGCGGTACACTGGCTTCGATTTCCAGTTTCCGGGCTGCCGTTTGCCGGGGTTCGGGCGGTAATTGCCGGACGTAGGGCGCACCGGCGGGAATGGGCGCGAACCAGCGGGCGCAGAGCTGCTTCACCTGCTCAAGGGTTACGTTTCCGGCCACGACCAGTACAGCGTTGTTAGGCACATAATACCGGAAAAAGAAATCGCGAACGTCGTTGAGCGTAGCGTTTTCGATGTGGCCGATGTCTTTGCCAATGGTGGCCCAGCGGTACGGATGCTGCTGGTACGCCAGCGGGCGCAGCTTGAGCCAGACGTCGCCGTAGGGCTGGTTGAGGTACCGCTGCTTAAACTCTTCGATGACCACTTTCTGCTGCACGTCCAGCACCTGCGGGTCGAAGGACAGGCTCAGCATCCGGTCCGATTCGAGCCAGAACGCGGTTTCTATGTTAGCCGCCGGAAGTGTGATGTAGTAATTGGTAATGTCGGGACTGGTAAAAGCATTGTTTTCGCCCCCTACGCGCTGCAACGGCTCGTCGTAACTTGGAATATTTTTGGAACCGCCAAACATCAAATGCTCAAACAGGTGCGCAAAGCCCGTGCGACTGGGGTCCTCATCGCGCGAGCCGACATTATACAGGATATTAACGGCCACCAGGGGCGTTGTGGCA
This sequence comes from Cytophagales bacterium, assembly GCA_038248175.1. GTDB lineage: Bacteria > Bacteroidota > Bacteroidia > Cytophagales > Spirosomataceae > Spirosoma. The sequence goes on from JBBRUB010000176.1 coordinate 6,281, forward strand.
TCTTCGTGGACAAACACCTTCAGGCCGTTGTCGAGTATGAACTGATCGTATGAAATCATAGATGAAACTTTTGAGTATAGCCCTCGTTAGATAAGACGCAATGAACAAAAGTACGGTTCCGACCGTGCCGAATCAACCAATACGCTTTGACCTCAACGACCGTTCTTTTTCGCGCAGCCGCCTTTTTCGTCTTTGTTTTCCTGCCCCTCCTGACCCCCGCGCAGGGCGTTACCGACCCGGTGACCCGACAACTTGTTCAGCGGGCACTTGACGATATTTACGGGATGCACTTTGCCGAGGCCGATGTTCAGATTCGGCAGCTCCGCGCCCGCTACCCCCAGCACCCGCTCGGGCCCCTTCTGCTGGCTACCAAGTTTGAGCTACAATACTTGCCCGTTCATGAAAATAAAGCGGCAAGAGCGCAGTTTGTGCAGGCCGTTAACGAGGGAATAGACCTGGCCAAACGAATGCTTGACAGAGACGAAACTAATCCCGAAGCCGTTTTCTTTGCCCTGACCGCCCATAGTTATCTGGCCGCGCTCTACCATAACGAGGGCGAAACACTGAAGGCCGTAAGTGAGTCGCGCCGGTGCTACGGCTACCTGAAAGACGGGATGAAACTGCTGGACAAAAACCCCGATTTTTACTTTACTACGGGGCTGTACAACTATTACGTTGAACGTTACCCAATGGACCACGCCATTGTAAAACCGTTCATGGTATTTTTCAGCGGTGGCGATATGACGCTGGGGCTGAAACAGATGGACGTAGCTACCAAACGGGCGTC
>JBBRUB010000177.1:0-7057 GCA_038248175.1 Cytophagales bacterium
ATAAAATCGTGATGGTGCGCGACCGGCTCCGGGTACTGGAACAGCGCGTAAATGCCAGTGGTCTGGACGATGAGGAGAAAGTAGGTATTCAGCAGTACATCACGAAAATATATGGTAGCCTGACCTCGTTCAACCTGCTCTTCAAATACCAGCATCAGCAGTTTGTAGGCGAAAAAAGTCTGTCCGACGCATAGATTATCAAGGACAGTAGAGAGTGCATTTCATGTAGTTTTGGGTTAGTTAGGTTTGGAGTTCCCCGCTGTTGTTTCAATGGCGGGGACTTTTTTTTTAAGGAGTTAGAAGCTCTTTTATCAGGACGAGACATCTGGCTGCCGGTCAGTACACGTACAGGTGCTTCGGCAGTTCAGGCGCACTCAGGCGTTCCCGGCACCAGCGCAGGCAGGCCTCGCGGGTTGCATCGGTCAGGGTACGTAGCCGAACGGCCCCGTATAATTGTGTTCCGTCTGCGTCGGCTTTGGCATACACATCACAGTCGGCCACCAGCGGGCAGGAGGCAATGATCTGCCTGATTTGCGCCGGATGCATATTCACTCCCGCAATCTGTATCGCTTCGTCAAACCGGCCCAGCACCCGCACTTCGCGCTCCGACACCCGTTTGAGCCGGTCAGGAACGGCCACTATCGCCCCCGTTTCGGTGTGCCGCAGCGTCGATATAGTGTTGGCTGACGCGTCATCCGGCAGCATAATCAGGTAGGGAAACAGCGTAAATGGCACGTCGGGGGCCGTTCGATAGGCCAAACTGCCTGTATCGGAGGAGCCGTAAATTTCAGTCAGCGTCACTCCGGCATCGAGCAGTTGGGCGAACAAGCCGGGCGGCATCGGAGCCGTTGACGTTGTGCCGAGGCAGGGCGCGGGCGTTGCCGACAATAGCGAGGTATAAACAAACTCCCAGGTAAACGGCGTGCCAACCAGCAAGGTGTCGGGGCCAATATCAGCAGCCAATACGTTGGCCAGCAGGCGGAGGTGGCATTGCCAGATAGCAGGCAGTAAAACGGTGTAGATAAATCCGTAGATGTGTTGGGCCGTTACTGTGCTGACGACCTGCGCAACAACTCCGACAGAAAGCGGGCTTCAGCCAGCAGCGACGACAGCCGGTGCCGCATGGGGCGGGCCGCGCCGGTCGTACCCGATGTACGAAACGTCACCCAATCGTCGGCTTCGTGGCGGGCGCGCAGGATGCAGTTTGTCCAGTGATTTGAGCAGTCGCAGCCGGACCCGAACCGGATCGCAGACGTAGGTCAGGATGTAGTCCAGTTCTTCGTCCAGTGCCGGCTGGGCATATTTGGCCGCCACCATCACGTTGTTGGCACAGGGGGCAATCTGCGAAAATTAGTATTTCCCGACGGCGTAATCCGGCGAGATACCCGTGATGTGGGATTCGGATTTGCAGTAGGCAACCACCTTGCCATCGAGACTCATACGGACCATGCCAAACGGCGCGTCGTTGAGTTGTTCGTTGGTCTGGGCTTCGAGCCAGTCGAGTACTTTAGAAGCTGTTTGAGTTAGCGATTTGAGCCAAAAAGCGAAGGATTTTGGTCTTAGACAAGGCACTTTCGCAGGCTGTAGCCGTAGCTACGGGCTAAGAAAGTAACGCAGACTAAGGGCAAAAGACGAGTTTTTTTGGCCAAAGTGATTAACTCAAACAGCTTCTCAGGGGTCAGAAAAAGTTACGGGCTGGTTGACGGAAGGTTTTTTGAGGGTGGTCATTTAGAGACCATTTTTTGTAAATGATGGGTGGTGGGGTTACGCAGCTGCCACCGGCAAATAAACGCGGAACGTGGTACCGGCACCGGGCTGGCTGCTGGCCGTGATGGCCCCCCGGTGATTCTCGACCACCTTCCGGCAAATGGCCAGTCCCACGCCCGTGCCAGTATATTCGTTCCTGCCGTGCAGCCGCTGGAAGACCTGAAAAATACGGTCCAGATACTTCTCATCGAAACCAACCCCGTTGTCGGTCACGTTGATTTCGTAAAAATGGTCAATCGCTTTACCGTCATCGGCGGTACTTACCACCGATGACGGTAAAGCGGCACTGGACAGCATTTGATGGGTAACGCTGACGCGGGGCGGTACGCCGGGTACGCGGAATTTGATCGCGTTGCTCAACAGATTCTGAAACAATTGCTTTAGTTGGGTATGGTCCCCCACGATCTCCGGCAGGTCGTCCCACTCGATCACCGCGCCCGACTCCTGCACCGCCACCCAGAGGTCATCGACCAGGCTGGTCAGTAACCGGGTCAGCGACAACGGCTGGAACGGCTTCCGTTCGGTCGAGACGCGCGAGTAGTTGAGCAGGTCCCGAATCAACACCGACATCCGGGTGGCAGATTTCTGCATCCGACCAATCATATCCCGCCCGCTTTCGTCCAGCACGTCGGCGTAGTTGCTGGCCAGCATGTCACCGAAGGACTGGATTTTACGGAGCGGTTCCTGCAAATCGTGGCTGGAGACGTAGGCAAACTGCTGGAGGTTGTCGTTACTCCGGCGCAGTTCCATGTTCAGCACTTCCAGCGCCTGCTGCTGGCGTTTGAGTTCGTTGATGATCTGGTAGGTGGACACCAGCCGGTTTTCATCGATGCGGGCCACCTGAAAAATTATGTGGTGGTCATACCCCTCGTAGCGATGATGGTGCTCGAACTGCTGATCCTTGCCCGTTTCTAAGACTTGTATGTAGGCTTGCCAGAAACGTGACTGCTCAGTTTCGGGAAACAGCGTCAGGATCGTACTGTCTATAAATTGTTGGCGGCTCAGGCCAGTATCGCGGACGACCTGCTCGCTGACGTGTTCGTACTGTAAATCGGCTAATTGCCCGGTCTCGTTGCGCACTGCCCGAAATATCGTCATGCCGTGCATCATCGAGTGCAGCACGGCGTTGAACGTATCGGCCTGTTGTTTCTGGTTTATCTGAGCCTTGTGCTGTTCGCTTACGTCCATAAAGGTCATCAGCACGCTGTCGGTACCAACCCGAATAAACTGGGCATCAAACCATCCATCGGGCTGTTCGGTATAGTAGGTAAAGACCATGCGCTGGGTGCGGTCCGTTGCCAGAGTTTCGCGCAGGGCCGTTTCCAGTTCGGTGTCGCGAAAGCGGGGGAACAGGTCAAACAACCGTTGTCCGACGAGCGTCTCGGTTGGGTAGCCCGTCACGTTGGTATTCATCTGGTTAGCCATCCGGTACCGGAAGTCAACAATGTTCCGTTCGGGCGTATTGTCGTAAACGGCCTCCCACAAGACCAGGCCCGCCGGGGTGTTTTCGCTGATGGATTGCAGCAATTGGGCCTGTTGCTCGGCCAGTTGGCGGGCCTGGTGCAGCCCGGTGGTATCGGTAACGGTGATGAGCAGCCCCGGTCCACGCCGGACAATGGAGACCAGAAACCAGCCCGTCACGCCGTCAGCATCGTGCCGCGTCTCTGTCCGCTGCGGCTGGCCCGTCTCCCACACCTGCCGATAGGTATCGAACAGGCCCGTTTCTAAATTGGCCGGAAACACCTCCAGCATACCTCTGCCCTGGATGTCTTTCAGCCGACGATTGATGGTAGTTTCGCCGGCACGGTTCATCATCACATAGACGAAGTCCGTCAAAAGACCGGCCTCGTCGAGCACGGCATCAACCGCTACAATCGAATCCTGCGATGCATTCAGGACGCTTTGGAGCAGTTCAGCTTCCTGGTGTTGGGCCAACTGCGCCCGCCGGGTGTCCGAAATATCGGTCACGGCCAGAATAACCTGACCGCCCTGCGGAGCCATCGACACCCGATACCAGCCCCGTTTCTCCCGCAAACCAAACGGCATCTCGAATTCCTGCTGCTCACCCAGTTCGACGCTGATTATGGAGCGGCTGAGCAGGCCCGATGCACTGGCAAAGGCGAACGCAACGGTCAGTGTTCGGCCCAGCACCTGAGCGGGCGACAGGCAGAATAGCGTCTGCAACACCGAATTGACCCGCACTACCTGAAAATCGATCAACCGACCGTCGGGACTTCGGATCGCGTTCATCACGGCAATACCCACCGGGATGCTTTCCAGCAGGTTTTCTACGAATTGGGCCTGTTGCCGCGCGGCTTCGGCATCAGCTTTGATCCGGGTAATATCATCGTTAAACACGGCGAGGCTGTCTGGGGCGCTCGTCAGCAGGGCCGGAGCCAAAGGATTTGTCGTATTCATGGGTACAGGGTCATTGATTGTGGCTCCATTGCAAGTTTTCCAAACAGATCGAATGCACGTCGGGCCGCGTCGATAATTAGCTCCTCCTGCCCGTCGGCCCGGTTAAGCAGGTACGTGCCAAAGTCTTTCCAGAGCGGTCCGGTCTGGTTGCCGTAACCACCAAAAAAGCGCAACGTAGTCGCGTCATCGCTCAGGCCGGGAGTCCGGCGTAAGGCTTTGGCAATCACCTGACCGCCCAGGGTTGAGCCTTCGCCCACGTAGAGTGCGCCCAGCAGTTCGTAGCCGTTCCAGCCGTTGAATAAATCAGGACTGGGTTGGGGCAGGTCCATACCAAACTGCTCCATATCGGCCAGCAACCAGGGCGTTTTCTGCCGTTGGTCGTAGTCGTAACCCGCAAAAAAGTCGGATTGCGCAGCCACGGCGGTTTCCAATGCCTGATGAAACCGGTAGTGAATCGTGAGCAGATGCGCCAGTTCGGCCCGCGTAAGCGTACCAGCCATGAGCTTTTCAGCATACAGCAGCGTCTCGGTCTGTACGTGGTTGCTGCGGGTTTCGGTTTTCAATCGGTCGAGTAGGGCCATGGTTTTTAAGGTATATATTGAGTCTGCGTGAGCCAGAAATCGACGGCCCGGCGGATCATATCGCTGACTTCGTGGTAGCTGCCGGGTTTTATGAGGTAGGCGTTGGCACCCAGGTCGTAGGCCCGGCGGATGTCTTTGGGATTGTCGGAGGTGCTATAGACCACTAACGGCAGGTACCGGGTCCGGCTCATGGCCCGCACCTGCTGAATGACCTCAAAGCCGCTGTGCCCGGGCAGGTTCAGGTCGATGAGGGCCAGCCGGGGCAGGGGCGGACTCTGGCCCTGATAAGTACCCTGCTGGAGCAGGTAGTCGATGGCTTCGGAGCCGCTGGTCAGAATGGTGAAGCTGGGCGGATTCGTGAGCCGGTTCATCACCCGCCGAAAAATATCAGCTTCGTCCTGGTTGTCTTCCACGTAAAGAATCTCAAGCATAACATCAAAAAATGATCGTAAAAGTGGGATTAAAAAAGTTGCTGTCCGGCACTGCGTTCCCCGGACTTAATGCGCGGGAACGAGACGTAAAAAGTGGTGGCCTGGTGGGGGGTACTCTCGAACCAGACTTTTCCCCGGTGGCGGCTCATAATCCGTTTCACAATGGCTAAGCCCACGCCGTAGCCCTCGTAGCTGGTGGCCGAGTCGAGCCGCTGAAACAGTTCAAACACCTTGCCAGCCTGCTTCATGTCGATCCCGATGCCGTTGTCGGTGACGGAGTAGATGATCTCGTGGCCGTTTTCGTGGCCCTGCACCGTGACGCGGGCTTTGGGCACCAGCCGGGTGTATTTGACGGCGTTGGACAATAGATTGCCGAACACCTGCGTCATCATTGTCGGGTCGCCGTGCAGGTCGGGCGTGGTGCCGATTTGCACGGTAATGTCCCGGCCATTTTCGCCCGCCAGCAGTTCATCGCGCAGTTGCACTAACAACGGTTGCATCGCCACCGGCTCCACCGTGAGGTCGACGCGGCTCATACGGGAGTATTGCATCACGTTCCGAATCAGCACGTTCATCCGGTCGGTGGCCTTCACCACCTTATCGAAGGTTCCTTTAGCCTCCTCGTTCATCTGGTGGCCATAGTCTTCGAGATAGATTTCGGTGTAGCTTTTAATTGACGATAGCGGGGTTCGCAGGTCGTGCGATACGGTGTAGCTGAACGCTTCCAGTTCTTCGTAGGCCAGGCGCAACTGCTCGTTAAGTACCCGAATCTGATTGGCTTTCTGCGACACCAGCTGTAATAGGTCTTCGCGCAGTTTGAGGGCCGTGGCCACTTCCACCTGCCGCCAGGGCAGGGCTTTGTTCCGCACCTGCTGCGTCCATTTCTCGAAGCTCTTGCGGGGACTGAGCCGTACCTCGCCGTTTTCACCAGCCAGCACGGGTTTATCGGGATTGCCGCCCCACGACTCGGTTTGAATCTGCTCGGGCCTGAACCAGAGCAGGTATTCGTTCATCTCCCGCGACAGCATTAACATCAATACGCCTGATGCTTTTTGCCGGAAGAGTTCTGCCGGCGGATACAGATTGGGCAGTTGATGGGTTTGGAAAACGATTTCGGGCGTGGTGGTGCTGATCCATTCGATCAGCGGCAGAATCTCGGCATCGGTGGGGGTGTCGCCAAGGGTATGAAGCTCCCCCTCAAACAGCAGGGCCGCTCCGGTGGCCGTGTTCAGGTCAAGGGCCGTAACGGGGTGTTTGGTCAGCCCCTGCACCACGTCCCAGTCGGCCAGCATATGCTGGTAAAGTGTCTGTTCGTGATTCTGAAGTTGCTTGGAAAAGGCGGTTTCTTCGTCTTCCTGCCTGATTTCGAGCGCGGTCGAGAGAATCTGGCTGACCAATTTCGCGGCTTCGCGGGTTGGATAGTCAACGAAGCGGGGACCGCTGTAATGGTGGCAGGCAATCAGCCCCCAGAGTTCGCCCCGGTACAGCAGCGAAATACTCATACTCGACCGCACGCCCATGTTCTGCAAATACTCGATGTGCAGGGGCGATACGGCCCGCAGACTTGAATAGGTCAGATCGAGCGGGCGGTCATACTGGGCGTAGTTGACGGGCAGGATAGCCACGCGGGGTTCGCGCACATCGACAATGCCCCGCACCAGATTGACTTTGTAGAGTTCCCGCGCCTGCCTCGGAATGTCGGAAGCCGGGTAATGCAGGCCCAGAAAAGGGTCAAGGTGTTCCTCACGGGCTTCGGCTACTACTTCGCCGTGCCAGTCTTCGCCAAAGCGATAGGTCATTACCCGGTCGAACCCCGTCAGTTCCTTGATCTTCCGAACGGTTCGGTTCAGCAAGTCGGCC
>JBBRUB010000178.1:0-7052 GCA_038248175.1 Cytophagales bacterium
AATTTATTAGGATCAACACCGGGCAAAACAATAGCTGAACCTAAGCGGAAGGCCATTATAAACAGTAACGTGTTGAGAATTCTAGTTCTCAACTCGTCAATGGCGAAGATATTCTTAATCGTGGTGATGAGTCGGTTCATACAAGTAAGGCGGCTATTTCCTGCTCACACTATTCAGTTACGGCTTCTTCTTTAACGGGTTTGGTTGGCACGATGGCCTTACCCCCCGCTTTCTCAATGGCTTCTTTCGCGCTTGCTGAGAAAGCATGTGCGTGAACCTCGATGGCTCCTGTTACTTCTCCACGACTGAGGACCTTCACCAAGTCTTTCTTGCTGACCAAACCATGTTGAAGCATGAAGTCAAAATTGATGACCGTTACTTTGGTTTGATCGGCCAGAGCCTGAATTGAGTCCAGATTCAGAGGCTTATATTCAACGCGGTTCGCATTCTTGAAACCAAATTTTGGTACCCGACGCTGAAGGGGCATCTGACCGCCTTCAAAGTGAACTTTACGACTGTAACCTGAACGTGACTGCGCGCCTTTGTGGCCCCGCGTCGATGTACCGCCCATACCTGAGCCTTGCCCACGTCCGACTCGCTTGCGCTCTCTGACGGAACCTTTTGCCGGTCTAAGGTTGCTTAAATTCATTGTTGTATTGATTTTGTCAGTAAGTGGCCATTCATTATCAGCAATAATCAGGCCCCAAAGGAGAACCCAACTATGATCTGACAGTGAATGACCACGCTCATTTTGTTAAAGAAGCGCAAAGGTACTTAAATTTCTTCGACCTTCACTAAGTGTTGCACTTTCAGGATAGCTCCCTTCATCGCGTCATCGTACTCACGCTCGACACTGCGATTGATCTTGCCCAAGCCCAACGACTTAATGGCATTTTTCTGCGTCTGTGGACGCTTGATCGTGCTTCTAATTTGCGTAATGCGTACCCGTGCCATAGTTGAGGTTGGTTAACCGTTGAAAACTTTATCAACGCTTACCTGCCGCTGAAATGCCACCTGATGGGGTAAACGCATTTTCAACAGAGCCGTAAGCGTAGCTTTTACTACGTTGTGCGGGTTAGACGAGCCTTTCGATTTCGCCAGAATATCGTGTACGCCAGCTAATTCCAGTACGGCACGCATGGCACCACCGGCAATCAGACCCGTACCCGGAGCCGCCGGCTTCAGCAGGACAAACCCACCGCTGTAGCGACCCTCCATTTCGTGCGGGACCGTGCGCTTCAGCAGCGGCACCTGCACTAAGTTTTTCTTGGCGTCTTCTACGCCCTTGGCAATGGCATCGGTTACTTCGTTGGCTTTACCCAGTCCGTAGCCTACAACACCATTTCCATCGCCGACGACGACGATAGCCGAGAAACTAAACCGGCGCCCACCTTTAACCACCTTAGCAACGCGGTTAATGGCCACTACCTTTTCTTTCAGGTCAGCTTCGTTGTATTTTGTCGGTCTTGCTGCGTTCGTATTCATGCTTTTTATCGCTTAGAACTTAAGGCCACCCTCGCGGGCTGCGTCGGCCAATGCTTTTACTTTACCGTGGTACAGGTAGCCATTCCGGTCAAATACGACAGCGTCAATGTTTTTGGCGATGGCCTTCTCTGCCAGCCGCTGTCCAACTTTCTTGGCAGTTTCAGTCGTATTGCCCTGTACTTCGCTCTGTACTTCAACCGACGAGGCCGAAGCCAGCGTGATACCCGCTATGTCGTCAATGAGCTGCGCATAAATGCCTTTGTTCGAGCGGAACACCGACAGGCGTGGCCGTCCGGGCGTACCCGATACTTTGGCCCGGATACCAAACTTGATCCGTTGTCTTCTTTCTTGTTTGCTTGTTGCCATGATTATTTGATTCCGACCAAATAGGCGTTTAAGAGGCCATTAATTGTCATTTTTCGTCACTGGCAGTCATTGATAGCAGACAAGATGACTACCCAGTGACTACTAATGACCACCTGATGACTTATTTCTTACTTGAGGACTTACCGGCTTTCCGGCGGACCTGCTCACCTACGAAGCGAATACCTTTTCCTTTGTAAGGCTCTACTTTGCGAAGTGAGCGAATCTTGGCCGCTACATCACCCAATAGTTGCTTATCATAGCCTTCCAGATATACTTTCGGGTTCTGACCTTTCTCCGTAACAGCCGTTACTTTGATCTCTTGTGGTACGGCCAGATACACGTTGTGCGAGTAGCCAAGCTGGAGTTCAAGGATGTTGTTAGTAACCGAAGCTTTGTAACCAACCCCAATTACTTCGAGGTTAAGCTTATAGCCTTCGCTTACGCCCGTTACCATGTTGCTGACCAGCGAACGGTACAGACCGTGCATGGCCTTATGGCGTTTCTGCTCCGTAGGACGCGACACCTGGATCTGACCGTCTTCCACAGCGACCGAAATATCCCGGTCAACCGTTTGGGTCAGTGTGCCTTTTGGCCCTTTCACCGTCACGACGTTATCGTCGCTCACGGTCAGCGTTACGCTGCTGGGGAGGGCAATGGGTTTCTTACCTATGCGTGACATCGTTCTGTTTCGGTTAATATACGTAACACAATACTTCGCCCCCGACATTGAGCGTCTTGGCTTCCTTGTCGGTCATAACGCCCTTAGAAGTCGTTACAATGGCGATACCGAGGCCATTGAGGATACGCGGCAGATTATCGGCACCCCGATACTGACGCAGACCCGGACGGCTGATCCGCTGCAAATCAACAATAGCCGACTGCTTGGTGGTCGGGTTGTATTTGAGCGCGATCTTGATTGAACCCTGCGGGGTGCTATCGTCGAACTTGTAGTTCTGGATAAACCCTTTATCGTACAATACCTTCGTGATCTCTTTCTTTATGTTGGAAGCAGGAATTTCTACTACCCGGTGCTTCGCCATGATAGCGTTTCTGACGCGGGTCAGGTAGTCTGCTATTGGATCTGTATTCATTCTGATCGTTGCGTTACTTGCAAATCCCTGTTTCCGAGGGAGTTCACAAAATTACGGAAACTGAATATCTTACTGGTTGAAGGGTCTGGAAACTACCAGCTTGCCTTTGTTACACCTGGAATTTTACCTGCCGATGCCATTTCGCGGAATGTTACCCGCGAAATACCAAACTTACGCATGTATCCCCGTGGGCGACCGGTCAGTTTGCAGCGGTTGTGCAGCCGAACCGGCGATGCGTTCTTGGGCAGTTTGTCCAGACCGATGTAGTCACCGGCGGCTTTCAGGGCGGCCCGCTTGACTGCGTATTTCGCAACCATTGCTTCGCGTTTCCGCTCCCGTGCTTTTAATGATTCTTTTGCCATGTCGGTTGGTTGTTATTTGCCGCCTTTCGTAAACGGCATACCCATTGCTTTCAACAACTCGTAGCTTTCATTATCCGTGTCAGCTGAAGTAACGAACGTAATGTCCATTCCCGAAATACGGGCCACTTTTTCAATGCTGATCTCGGGGAAGATGATTTGCTCCTGTACGCCGAACGTATAGTTGCCACGTCCGTCAAATCCTTTGTCGCTGATACCTTTGAAGTCACGAACGCGGGGCAGCGATACCGATGTCAACCGGTCCATGAATTCGTACATCCGCTCACCGCGCAGGGTAACCTTCGCGCCAATGGGCATCTTCTCGCGCAGTTTGAAGTTCGAGACGGCCTTCTTCGACATCGTCTGAACAGCCTTCTGACCCGTAATAGTGGTCAGCTCTTCCACACCCACGTCCACGAGTTTCTTGTCAGCAACAGCGGCACCAATGCCTTTATTGATAACAATCTTGCTCAGGCGGGGTACCTGCATGACCGACTTGTACTGAAACTTGTCTTTCAGTTGGGGTACGATCTCGTTTACGTATTTCTCTTTAAGTCTTGGCGTTGCCATCTTGATAGACCTGTTTCGTGTTATTGCTTCTGGTACGAATCCGGCACAAAATTGCCCGTCTTCTTGGAGTACCGTTGCAGCTTTCCTTTCTCGTTTTCCTTCCGACCCGTGCGGGTAGGTTCGCCGGTGGCCGGATCAACCAATTTCAGATTGCTGATGTGAATCGAGCCTTCTGTCTTGACCAGGCTTCCCTGTGGGCTTGATGCGGTCGGTTTCATGTGTTTGGTAATCATAGCCACGCCCTCAATCCGGGCGCGATCTTTCTCTACGATTACTTCCTTCACCGTTCCACGCTGACCTTTTGCGTTTCCACCAATTACTAAAACGGTATCACCGCTCTGAACGTGGAATTTATGTTTCGGTAGCCTTACTTTCTTTTCCATAGCTTAGAGTACCTCCGGTGCTAATGATACAATTTTCATGAACTGCTTCTCACGCAGTTCGCGGGCTACGGGTCCGAAAATACGGGTGCCTCGTGGCTCGTCGTTGTTATTGAGCAGTACGACAGCATTGTCTTCAAACCGGATGTACGACCCGTCTTTACGACGAATCTCTTTCTTGGTCCGAACGACAACGGCTTTCGATACCGTTCCCTTCTTCATACTACTGGACGAGAGAGCCTGCTTCACCGTGATGACAACCTTGTCACCGACTGATGCATAGCGTTTGCCCGTACCGCCCAGAACCCGGATAACCAGCACTTCTTTCGCGCCTGAATTATCGGCCACTCCTGATCTCGATTCTTGCTGTAACATGGCTTACTTTGCTTTTTCGATGATTTCGACCAAACGCCACCGTTTGTTCTTACTTAACGGGCGGGTTTCCATTACGCGAACGGTGTCGCCAATGCCGCAATCGTTGTTCTCGTCGTGAACCGTCAGTTTCTTGGTTTTCTTCTGGAACTTACCGTAAAGCGGGTGCTTTACTTTCCGCTCGATAGCCACGGTGATGGTCTTCTGCATCTTGTCAGATGTAACCTTACCAATTCGTTCTTTGCGGGCGTTACGCTCCGACGTCTTTTCTTCGCCTATCGCTTCCGGTTTCACAGGAGCGGCTACGGGCGTTGTGACGGTCGTTTGCTCTGCTGCCACCGGGGTCTGCGTTTCTTCCTGCGGGGCGGGTGCTTGTTGCTCTTCCATTGTCGTATCTTATTACGCTTGCCGCGATTTAGCTGTCAGTTCGGTGTGCAGGCGGGCAACCCGTTTCCGGCTCTCGCGAATGCGCATGGGGTTCTCAATAGGTGATACCGCGTGCGCAAACTTCAGTTTCAGTAACCGACTCTCTTCGGCCCCGATTTCGGTCTGAATATCATCAGCCGATAACCCTTTCAAATCTTCCTTTTTCATTTCGTTCGTGGCTTAAGGAATTAGTCCTCAGTTTGCTCCTGATAATCGCGCCGAACCACAAACTTGGTCCGAACGGGCAACTTCTGAGCGGCCAGCCGCAGGGCTTCCTGACCCGTTGCCAGATCAACGCCAGTGGCTTCAAACATAATCGTGCCGGGTTTTACCACAGCCACCCAGTACTCGGGTGCACCTTTACCTTTACCCATCCGCACTTCGGCAGGCTTTTTGGTGATAGGCTTGTCGGGAAAAATACGAATCCAAACCTGGCCTTCGCGTTTCATGGCCCGTGTTACGGAGATACGGGCGGCTTCAATCTGGCGGGCGGTGATCCGACCGGGTTCCAGCGATTTGATGCCGAACGTACCGAAGGCAATCTCGAAACCGCGCGATGCGATGCCCGGAATCCTGCCTTTATGCTGCTTACGGAATTTAGTTCTTTTTGGCTGTAACATAGCTCTAAAAGGTTGAAGTCGTTCATCATTGGTCGTTCGTCTTCAGTACCTGACTGTTAACGGCTGACTGCTGACTGCCAACTGATTTTATCGTCTTGGACCTCCACCACCGCGGTTGCCACCAGCACCGGGTGCGCCACCACGGGTATTACCACCGCCACGATTGCCACCGCCAGCCCCAGGTGCACCACCACGGTTGTTGCCGCCCCTGTCGTTTGCACCACGACCTCCACGACCACCGCGGTCGTTTCCGTCACGGTCGCCACGTGGACCCCGGCGATCGCCACGGTCGCTGCCACCACCGGCAGCACGTTCGCTGGCCTGCGCCTGCGTCATCATAGCAGCTGGCGACAGATCGCGCTTGCCATAGACTTCGCCTTTGAAAATCCAGACTTTGATGCCGATTTTACCGTACACCGTTTGTGCTTCTGACAGTGCGTAGTCAATATCGGCACGGAGTGTATGCAGCGGGACACGTCCTTCTTTGTACTGCTCCGAACGGGCAATCTCAGCGCCACCTAACCGGCCTGATACTTTGATTTTGATACCCTGCGCACCAACCCGAACTGCCGACTGAATAGCCTGCTTCATGGCCCGGCGAAAGGAGATACGCGCCTGTAACTGCTGAGCAATCGCTTCGCCGACGAGCTTTGCATCGATTTCGGGGCGTTTGATTTCGAAGATATTGATCTGTACGTCTTTGCCCGTAATCTTCTTCAACTCCTCCTTGATCTTATCGACCTCGCCACCACCTTTGCCAATTACGATACCCGGACGGGCCGTGTGAATGGTAAGGGTCACGCGCTTCAGCGTCCGTTCGATAATAACCCGTGAAATGGCTCCTTTCGGAATACGGGCAGCTATATACTTGCGGATTTTTTCGTCTTCAACGAGCTTTTCGGCGAACTCTTTGCCACCGTACCAGCTCGACTCCCAGCCCCGAACAATACCAAGTCGCAGGCCAATTGGGTTTATTTTTTGTCCCATGTCTTAGTTCTCGTTTTGAGCGGTTTCTGCTTCATCCTGCGCCAGAACGGGTTGAGCCGCGCTGTCGATCACAATGGTGATGTGGTTCGAGCGTTTACGCACCCGGTGACCACGTCCCTGCGGAGCCGGACGAAGCCGCTTCAGCATCGGTCCGCCATCGACGAAAATCGTCTTGACGTACAGGTCGGCGTCTTCGATACGCTCGTCTTCGTTCTTTTGCTGCCAGTTGGCAACCGCCGACAACAGTACTTTCTGCAACGTGGCAGCGGCTGTCTGTGGCTGGTATTTCAACACTCCCAACGCCCGACTCACGCGCTGACCCCGAATGAGATCGGCAACGAGCCGCATTTTACGGGGCGACGTGGGCACATCTTTAAGTTTTGCTACTGCTTCCAT
>JBBRUB010000179.1:0-7043 GCA_038248175.1 Cytophagales bacterium
GGCCAGTACTATCCACAGCCCGCGTTTATTTCGTTGCAGCAAGGCAAAAACTGCCAGTAGCATTAGAATTAAAATGCCCAGCGATGGCACAATGGGTGTGAAGACGCGCACCTCGGGCAGAAGCAGACCGATAAACAAAACCACGCCAAAAAATACCGTTGCTACGAACGACAGCAGGGAGAGAGTTTGCTGATTAAGTAGCGCATAGACCGCCGTAACTACGCACACCACGCCCAGACTATCTGACAACACAATCATGGACTGGTGCAGGGGGCGGAGTACGTCGCTGGCCGCATAGATGAAAATGCCAATGAGCGCGACCTGCGACGTGATGAGCAGAAAGATACCCCATAACAGCCGGTTGAACAGCGAAATTCTGCCGAAAAAGTGCCAGAATACACCAAAGCCCGCTCCGGCCAGAATACAGCCGGAGAGAATGTGCGAAAAAATCATCACGAAAATTACGAAGATTGGCCTACTTTTGCCCAATATTTTACGGGTAAGTTTCGCCCGGATTACCAACGATCAACCAACCGCCATGAGTGTTTTAGTTAACAAAGACTCCAAAGTTATCGTCCAGGGTTTCACGGGTTCTGAGGGTAGTTTTCACGCCCAGCAGATGATTGAATACGGCACGAGTGTGGTTGGGGGGGTAACGCCCGGTAAAGGCGGGCAAACTCACCTCGACCGGCCCGTTTTCAACACCGTTCAGCAGGCCGTGAACGAAGCCGGAGCCAATGTATCCATTATTTTTGTACCACCCGCCTTTGCCGCCGACGCCATCATGGAAGCCGCCGAAGCCGGTATTGCCGTCATCATCTGCATTACTGAAGGCATTCCGACGGAAGATATGGTGAAGGTGAAAAACTACCTCGAAGGTCGTGACGTTCGGCTGATTGGACCCAACTGCCCCGGTGTCATGACTGCTGAGGAGTGTAAGGTGGGCATCATGCCGGGATTCATTTTCAGGAAAGGCACCATTGGTATTGTTTCCAAGTCGGGAACGCTGACCTACGAAGCCGTTGACCAGCTCACCAAAGCGGGACTGGGCCAAAGTACAGCCATTGGCATTGGCGGTGACCCTATCATTGGCACAACCACCAAACAGGCGGTTGAACTGCTGATGAACGACCCCGATACCGAAGCCATTGTTATGATTGGCGAGATTGGTGGTGGTATGGAAGCCGAAGCCGCCCACTGGATCAAAGCCGATGGTAACCGCAAACCCGTTGTTGGGTTCATTGCCGGTCAAACCGCCCCCAAAGGACGCCGAATGGGTCACGCCGGAGCTATTGTTGGTGGAGCCGATGATACCGCAGCCGCCAAAATGGCCATCATGCGCGAATGTGGCATCCACGTCGTAGAGTCGCCCGCCCTCATCGGCGATACCATGCTGAAGGCACTGGGGAAATAATGAGTGATCCGGAACGCCGGACCGTTTGAATGAGTGAATTTGTGAATGAAGGCATCGGAATAAAGCGGGAGAACAAGGTGCCGTATCGGACCATGTTCGCTAAGGACGTAGTGAGAACGCTCGTTATGGCCCTGGTTTATTCACTCATTCACTCATTTACTCATTCACTATTGGCCCAGCCCCGTACCAACGGCGTAGGGCCGGGCGAACGCTATTATCCAGTCCATAATTTTCGGGATGAGTTTCTGGTCTATGATGACGCCACCAAAGCGTATATCCCTTACATAGACGAATTCCATGCCGATGAGACGGCTCTGAGCCTGTTTATCGACCTCGAAAGTAACCGAAACTACACACTATTACTGCGAACTGAGCAGGATAGCTACTTATTTGTCAATGCGGCCCTGAAACGCAAACTTCAGGCAGGACAGTGGCAGGTGCTGCACATAGACAGTCTGTACCGGGCTTATCACCGCCCTGCCCGCCCCGATGCACCAGCTCCCCATACCGAATTGTTCCTGACGCTCTACGGTCCGCCGGGGGTTCAGGGTAAGCAGGTCATTAACGGGCAACCGATCTCAACTACTCAGAAAGCCGTTGTCCTGCGCGACGACAATCTGAGTGTCCGGCCTCGTATCCGTTCGGCATATACCGATTTTCTGAGTGCCGGGCTGCTGTTTTTGCTGGCTACGCACGCGTTGCTATATGCGCTGTACCCCCGCGCCTTCCGTCGAGTCTTCAACATCCGCGATCTATTATCACTACGGTCCGACGAGGATTCGTTCCTGATAAACCGCCCTATTAGCAGTGCCAATGTTTTATTTGTGGCTAACCTTGGCCTGGTCATTGCCTACCTGGTCATTTTCCTGCAAAGCCGAAACATTAACGTGATGGCCCCCGGTCAATTGTTTGTGGGCGAGCAGCAACCGGGCTGGATTGTGGGCGAGTTTGTTGGGCTGGGCGTTGCTGCTTTTTTAGCTCTGCTGGGAAAATATCTCTTGCTGGAGGTAATTGGCGGACTTTATAAGTTGCAAAGCATTGTTAATATTCATTTCTTCAAGGCACTACAGTCATCCGCGCTGTTTTTCACGGGGCTGACTGTAGTGCTGTCTGTCATCGCTTACAATACGTCGGCAACAGGCTGGGTGCCGGAGCTGTTGCTGCCGTTGCTGTTGCTGTTCTATCTGGCCCGTTTAGGGTGGTTCTATGCAGTTATCAGGAGCCAGGAACCCATCAAGAACCTGTATTTATTTTCGTACCTTTGTTTCGTTGAATTGATCCCACTCATCATTGGGCTGCGTTTCGCGCTTTGATGGGTAAATTACCGTAGCCGTGTTTCAATGAACGACAATTCTATGCAATCTATCGCAGACCGGTCCGAACTGGAAGGAGTATCACCCTCTGATCGCCAGCAAAAAGTTACCCGGCTGTTAGTATCCCAGTCCCGCCCTGTCGATGAAAAGTCACCTTATTTTGGTCTGGTCGATGACTATGAAGTAGCCGTTGATTTTCGCCCGTTTATCCAGATCGAAGGCGTTACAGCGCGGGAATTCCGTAAGCAGAAAGTCAATATTCTCGATCACACGGCTATCATCTTCACAAGCCGGAACGCCATTGACCATTTCTTTCGCATCTGCCAGGAGATGCGCGTCGAGGTACCCATCGATATGAAGTATTTCTGCATTTCGGAGCAGACGGCCAACTACCTCCAGAAATACATCGTGGTCAGGAAGCGGAAAATCTTTAATGGCACCAAGCGGGCTGCTGAACTTTTTGATCTCATCAAGAAGCATAAGGGTGAGAAATTTCTGTTCCCGTGTTCGAGCATCCGACGGAACGACATCCCGGAGTTTATGGACACGAGTGGACTGCACTTCACCGAAGCCGTGATGTACGACACGGTACCGTCTGACCTCTCAGACGTGGACATCAATAGCTATGACATCATCGCGTTCTTCAGCCCATCGGGCGTGGCGTCGCTGATGAGCAATTTTCCTGATTTTGTGCAGAATGGCACCCGCCTGGCCGCGTTCGGCCCCACTACGGCCCGGGCCATCCGCGATGCCGGACTGACGCTCGACATCGAGGCTCCGCTGCCCAATGCCCCCTCTATGACCGGTGCGCTGGATCTGTACATCAAGAAAACCAACAAGTAACCCCCAAATGCGGTTACGAACAGGTTGAATGTTCCTGACAGACATGCGTCTTGGTAGGAACGTTCAACCTTTTTTTGTCAATAATTTAGACACGTGATCGTTTGTGTTTATACTGCGGATGTTCGGATTTTAAAACCGGCTTTGCCTCTTTCTCCATTCTATGAAGCGCATCGTTTACGTTCTAAGTCTTTTGGCATGTTTCGGCGTCGAGTCAGCCCTGGCGCAGCAGGACCCGCAATTCAGCATGTATATGTATAATCCTACGTACTACAACCCGGCAGCGGCAGGTTCGGAGGATGTAACGCGCATTCAGCTGACCCATCGAACGCAGTACCTGGGTTATCAGACCATCGGTAATAACGATCCGGGCGGAGCGCAGAGTACGCAGTTGTTTGCGGCTAATCTGCCGCTTGCTAAAATCAAAAGTGGCATCGGAATTTATGTGCTGAATGACCGGTTGGGTCAGGTCAGTAATCAGGCCATACAACTGGCGTACGCATACCGGGCTACTCTTAAAAATGGTACATTGTCGCTGGGTGTACAGGCAGGGTTATTCAATAAAGGATTTGATTACGGCCAGCTTCGTCCCGGCGAACCCGGCGACCCGCTCATTCCGACGGGCCGGGTCAACCAGACTCGTCCTGATTTTGGAGTTGGCGTTTATTATAACACTACAGACTATTGGATTGGGGCCAGTATGGCACATATCAACCAGCCAGCCTACACGCTGGTGACCGACCGATCTACCGATTACCTGAGCCGGGTGGCTTATCTGACAGCTGGCTATCGGCTGAGTGTTGGTTACGATTTTGATGTACAACCGTCTGTATTGGTCCAATACGATACGCAGCCGGGTTTTGAAGCGGCTGTTGTATCTGCCAACGCATTAATAACATACACTGATCAGTACTGGCTGGGTGTTGGGTACCGCGTTGGTGATGCACTGATGGCTACGATAGGGACAAATTTGGGAGCTAAGAAAGAGTTCAGACTCGGGTACTCTATTGATCTTATCACTAATACTGTAGGTGCGAAGAGTGCAACTTCCCACGAAATAATTCTGGGATATGCCCTGCCCGCACCGAATAGTCGTAAAAAGCCCATTATACGAACCCCGCGTTTTCGGTATTGAGATAGTGAACTATTGTCTAAATTTTGGACATTGATGGAGTAACGTTATTTTTTGGCAACATTGTTGTTAATCTGATTGCTAATACCGACTCAGGTTATCAAAAGCAGAAATATCAGTCGGCCATTTTTGGCTAAAATCAGCACAAAATCAGGTTTTAATCCACTCACACGTAAATTTGGGCGAAAGCCCGGCATACATACAATAACCAATCGGATTTTCGTTTTTAGTTCGGTCTTGCACAAAGAAGAAGGTCAAAAGTATTCAAAATGATGAAGTCTAACTGGTTTACAATCAACGCAACCCGTGGGGTGATGATGGCGGCAGTAGTGATACTGATGCAGGGTTGCGGATTCGTGAAGTCGAAATTTGGTGGCAAAGGCAAAAGCAACGGTGAAGTTGGTTTAACCAACGGCGAGATTACCGCAACGGGTCGTAAGGGTTGGAAACAGCCTACACCTTACGGCATGGTGCTGGTACCGTCGGGTTCGTTTATTATGGGTCAGGCCGACGAAGACGTGGCCGCTACCCAGATTAATATGAACCGGCAGGTAACCATCAGTTCGTTCTACATGGACGATGCCGAAATCTCTAACCATGAATACCGGCAGTATGTGAATGCACTCCTCGCCGACTCCGTAGCCACGCTGGGCGAAGAAGAAATTATGGCGAAGTTTTATCCCGACACCGCCGTCTGGAAAAGCGATTTCACCTATCATAACGGCGACCCCATGCTGGAGCATTATTACGCGCACCCCGCCTTTGATACCTATCCCGTAGTAGGCGTTAGCTGGCTGGCAGCTAAACATTTCTGCAAATGGCGTACGAATATGCTTGACGACACCCGTACCAAAGACGGAGGCTATCGCTCGTTTGGGTTCCGGTTGCCGTCGGAAGCAGAATGGGAGTGGGCCGCACGGGGTGGCAAAAGCGGAGCCAAGTACCCCTGGGGTAATCCCTACGTAGCTAACGGCAAAGGTTGCTACTTAGCTAACTTCAAACCACAGCGTGGCAACTTCGACGCCGATGGATATCCATATACGGCCCCGGCCAATGCGTACAATGCCAACGAGTATGGTTTGTACAACATGTCGGGTAACGTGGCCGAATGGTGCCGCGACGCCTTCGCCGAAAACTCGAATGCCGTTGTCTGGGACATGAACCCCGACAATCAGAATGCCGACGAGCCGCGCAAAGTGGTGCGGGGTGGCTCCTGGAAAGATATTGCCTACTACCTCGAAACGGGTACCCGCGCTTACGAGTATGAAGATCAGAAGCGGTCGTACATTGGTTTCCGATGTGTGATGGACAACCTCGAAGGCCGGGCCGCAACGGGCCGCAGTGGCCGGGTGGGTGGCAGTGGTGGCAAAGCCAAAACCAGTAAAAAAGCCGCAAAAGCACCGAAAGCTTAATATGTAGTAACCAACGCTGAACATTGACCGACTATGTAGAGCCTTACTGGCTCGACTGGTTGATGTTCAGCTTTTTTTGATTCCACAAATAAATACCCATTCCAATTCATCGCTAATCATGGCAGCAGCAAAGTCAACCAATTTCTTCTGGGACCGTTTGGTACCAACCATTTACAGCGTCGGCGCGGCTATCGTCGTGACGGGTGCTATGTTCAAGATTAACCACCTTCCCGGTGGCACCGAGATGCTCTTTCTTGGTCTCGGTACGGAGGCTATCATCTTCCTGTTATATGCTGCACAGAGTTTCCTGTTCCCACCCGCATCGAGCGATGGCTACTCATGGGAGCGGGTATATCCCGAACTGGCCGAGGACTACCGGGGTGAAGCCCGCAAGGCTGTTGCCCAACCCAACGGCCTGACCGCCAATATGGATCAGATGCTGGCGCAGGCTAAGGTAACGCCCGACGTGTTCGAGAAACTCGGCACCGGCTTCCGCAGTCTGAACGATACCGTCTCGAAACTCTCCGACCTGACCGACGCTACGGTAGCTACGAACGACTACGCCCGCAATGTGAAGTCGGCATCGAGTTCCATCAGCGATATGAACAAATCATACGGCACGGCTATTTCGGCCATGAACTCGATGGCCGACGCCACGACAGACGCCAAAGATTACCGCGATCAGTTCCAGAAGGTGACCAAGAATATGGGAGCCCTCAACGCTGTCTATGAGCTGGAATTGCAGGATACCAACAAGCACCTGAAAGCTATGAATGCCTTCTATGGCAGCCTGACAGCCGCTATGGAAAATATGACCGATGCTAGCCGCGACACGCAGCAATTCAAGAGCGAACTGGCCAAGCTGACCGGCAACCTCTCGTCGCTCAACGGCGTTTACGGCAGCATGCTGACCGCCATGCGGGGAAATTAAA
>JBBRUB010000180.1:0-7009 GCA_038248175.1 Cytophagales bacterium
ATAGGTGTTTTGTTTTTCGACACCGGCACGGTTACCATGGCCACATCGTTACCTTTAATTTTCTCGTAATCGTAAGCACCCCATTGGCCCAGTGTGCTGTTCAGCATCACTTTCCACTGGCTCTCGCCCGGTACTGTGTACAGTGTATAAGTACCAGCTTTTACCATCTTACCACCGAACATGACATCGCCTTTGAACGTCACCTCGGTGGCTTCGTTGGCTCCCGTGCGCCACACTTTACCGTACTTTTCGAGACTACCCGATGTCTCGTCGCCGAAAACGGTACGTCCTTTTTTAGACGGCTGACCATAAACAACTTTGATGTTGTTGTCGGGACTTTGGACGGTTACTTTCGGACTGGCCGGGGCTTTTTTGTCCTGCGCACTGGATTGGAATGCAACGGCAAACAGCAGGGCGAATACAATAATTAGATTCTTCATGCGTGACATGTTGGTTAACGTGGTCTGTGTTCGCTTGTCGAACACCAAACAGTAAACGATAGTTTTTGCGGGACGGTATTACAATTACGACAAAATCGGGTATTTTTACCCAACGAACCGTATGCACGCATACCAATTTTAAACCAAAAACCACGACATGGCTACCCAGTATTTCAGCAAACGAAACCTGCAATTTCTGCTTCACGAAGTCTTTCACGCCGAAGACCTGACGAAGTACGACTATTTTAAAGACCACGACCGCGAAACGTTCAACCTCGTGCTGGACTCGGCCACGTCTATTGCCGATACGCTCATGCACCCGTACCTGAAGGCCGTCGATAAAAACCAGCCTGAACTTAAGGACGGAAAGGTAACGGTACATCCTCAGCTAAAGCCCTATCTTAAAGCAATGGGCGAAGCCGGGCTGATTGGCGCGGGATTTTCCTACAATCACGGCGGGCAGCAGCTTCCCGAAATGATCAGTTCGGTAGTTGGGTTTATTCTGATGGCGGCCAACAACGGCATGATGTTCACCGGCCTGTCATCTGGGTCGGCTCATCTGATTACATCCTTCGGCTCACCCGAACTCACCGAGCAGTACGTACCAAATATGCTCAACGGCACCTGGCAGGGCACTATGGCCCTCACCGAACCCCAGGCTGGATCGTCACTGTCGGACATTACCACCACGGCCACCCCACAACCCGATGGTTCCTATAAAATCAAAGGCCAAAAAGTGTTTATCTCGGCGGGTGATCACGACGCAGTCGAAAATATAGTACACCTCATGCTGGCCCGCATTGACGGAGCACCAAAAGGAACAAAAGGCATTTCGCTGTTTGTGGTGCCAAAATACCGCACCGACGAGCAAGGGCATTCGGTGGATAACGACGTGCAGTCAACAGGGCTTTATCACAAGATGGGCCAGAAAGGTACGCCCGCCATGCACCTCACGATGGGTTCGAACGACAACACGGTTGGGTACATCGTGGGGCAGCCGCACCAGGGATTGCCGTATATGTTCCAGATGATGAACGAAGCCCGCATTGGCGTGGGTATGACGGCGGCAGGCATTGCCACGGCAGCCTATTACGCGGCCCTCGAATACGCTAAAGAACGCCCGCAAAGCCGCCGATTGAACGATAAAGGACTCTTAGACGCCCCCCAGACGCCCATTATTAACCACCCCGATGTGCGCCGGATGCTGTTGTTCCAGAAATCGGTAGTGGAAGGATCGCTGTCGCTGCTGATCGAAGCCGCCCGGTTGTACGACATCAGTCAGGTGGCCGAAGGGGAAGAAAAAGAAAATGCGTTTTTGCTGGTCGATATCCTGATGCCGGTGGCTAAAACCTACCCATCCGAAATGGGCGTGCAGTCGGTCAGTCAGAGTTTACAGACGTTTGGCGGCTACGGCTTTACCGAAGATTTTCCCGTCGAGCAGTTATACCGCGACATCAGGATTACACCTATCTACGAGGGCACTACCGGCATTCAGGCGCAGGATCTGCTGGGCCGGAAAATGACGATGAAAAACGGCAAAGCCGCACAGTTGCTCTTCGCTGAAATCAGCCGTGCCATTGCCGAGGCCCAAACCTACAACGACCTGAAACCCTACGCCGACCAGCTTACCAAAGAGTTAAAACGGACGCAGGAGGTATTTGGCGCGCTGATGCCCCACGCACTGGCGGGCGACACCGAACGCTACTTATCCGACGCTACGCTGTTTCTGGAAATGTTCGGCATTGTAGTCATTGCCTGGCAGTGGCTCAAGCAGGCTACCGTAGCAATGCAAACCATGCTGACCCAAAATCCGCAGGGCGACGATCTGGTGTTCTACGAAGGCAAAGTGCATACCATGAAGTTTTTCTTCCACTACGAGGTGCCCAAGACACTTGGTCTGGCGCAGCGGCTCAAAGACACCGAGGTACTAACCATCGTGACGGAAAAAGAACTAGCGTTGTAGTTAGTTTTTATCATGCTGAGGAACGAAGCATCTCCTTGTGTGGCGATTTCTTACTACAAGGAGATGCTTCGTTCCTCAGCATGACAAAGACAACCCCACCATTAGCCCCCGCAACTCAGCCAGGCCGCGCAGCCGTCCGATGGCCGTGTAGCCGGGGTTTATTTTTTTACCCGACCGCAAATCATCCAGCATCCGGTGGCCGTGATCGGGGCGGAACGGCATTCGGGCGTCGGACTGGCCAGCATCGCGTCTGCGTTTTTGTTCGGTCAGCAACGCCCGCATTACGCCCACCATCGGTACGTTTCCTTCGAGGTGGTTTGCTTCGTAAAACGAACCATCGGGGTCGCGCTGCGTGCTGCGCAGGTGTATGAACTGAATGTGTGGCCCCAGCCGGTCAATCATACCCACTAGGTCGTTATCGGTCCGAACACCATAGCTGCCGGTGCAGAAACACAGGCCGTTGGCGGGCGAATCGGCAGCGGCCAGCAGCGCGCGGGCATCGGCCTCGGTACTGACCACGCGCGGCAATCCCAGAATTGGAAACGGCGGATCGTCGGGGTGAATGGCCAGCCGTACCCCTGCCGACTCGGCTACGGGGACAATCTCACGCAGGAACGCATACAAATTTTGCCGCAACTCCCGGTCGCCAATGTCAGCGTAGGTGGCCAACGCGTCGCGAAACTGCTCCAGTGTGTAGCTCTCTTCGGAGCCGGGCAGACCGGCAATGATAGTGCGGGTCAGGCGTTTGACCTGGGCATCGGTCATGGCGTCGAGCCGGGCGCGGGCGCGTTGCTTCTGCGCATCGGTATGGCCGTATTCGGCACCGGGGCGTTGCAGGATATATAACTCAAAAGCGGCAAACTCGGTGGCATCGAACCGCAGCCCGGTCGAACCATCGGGCATGGGCGCGTCGAGATCAGTGCGGGTCCAGTCCAGTACAGGCATGAAGTTGTAGCACACCGTGTCGATACCCGCCTGTGCCAGATTGACAATCGACTCTTTGTAGTTCTCGATATACTGCTGGTAGTTACCCGTCCGGGTTTTAATGGCTTCGTGCACCGGAATACTTTCGACCACCGACCAGCTTAATCCGGCCTGTTCAATCTGCGCTTTACGGCTCTCGATGTCTGCGAGGGACCAAGCCTCACCATTTTTTATCTGGTGCAGGGCCGTTACGATACCGGTGGCTCCAGCCTGCCGGACATCGGGAAGTGCTACGGAGTCGGCGGGGCCAAACCACCGCCATGTTTGTTCGAGCATATATGTAGCCCAGACGTCCACGTCTGGTTCCTGATAAATGAAAGCTACTAAAACCGGAGGTGGACCTCCGGGCTACCGGGTAAAAAAGCCAGTCGATTCACTTTTCTCCCCAACTATCTTCTTTTGTCTTGCAAACCCCTACTACGTCTGGCCGCTATCGGTGGCGAATCGTTGCGCTTCTCTTCTTAGCCACGACCATTAATTACGTTGACCGTCAGGTATTATCCTTCACGATGACCGACGAGATTTTCCGCAAAGACATGCTTGATATGGCGCCCGGTGCCGAAATGACCAAAGAAGCGACCGACCGCTTCAAGATACTTTACGGTGACGTTGACGCAGCCTTTAAATTTGCCTATGCCATTGGTTTTCTGATAATTGGCTGGCTTATCGACCGTATTGGCACCAAACGGGGCTTTGCCATCGGTATTACGGTCTGGAGCATTGCCGGTGTACTGACGGCTTTTGTGAGCAACATGGCCGGTTTACGCTGGGCGCGGGCTTTACTGGGTCTGGGCGAATCGGCCAATTTCCCGTCGTCCATAAAAACCGTGGCCGAGTGGTTCCCCCGGCGCGAACGATCTTTTGCCAATGGCCTGTTCAATGCCGGAGCCAACGTCGGTATTATTCTGACGGCCCTGGCCGTGCCGTATATGATTTTGCACTACGGCTGGCGGTCATCGTTTTTGATTACGGGTCTGATAGGCTTTGGGCTGTTGGTCTTGTGGTGGTTTACGTATAGCAAGCCCGAAGAAAACCCGAAACTTACCGCCAATGAACTGGCCTATATTCAGGGCGACGACGAGAAAATTATTCCTGTAAAAGTGTCGTGGGGGCGGCTGCTGGGCTATAAGCAGACCTGGGCATTTGCGGTGGGGAAATTCATGGCCGATCCCATCTGGTGGTTCTTCATGGCCTGGCTGCCCGATTTTTTCAACTCCAACGATGCCCTCGACCAAAAGCTGGATTTGAGTAGTTTCGGTATTCCGTTTCTCATCATCTACATCGTTTCGGACGCAGGCAGTATCTTTTTCGGCTGGCTCACTACGCAGTTTATGAACCTCGGCTGGACGGCCAACCGCGCCCGCAAAACCACCATGCTCATTTGCGCCCTCTGCGTAGTACCCATCTTCTTTGCGGCCCAAACCAGTAGCCTGACCGTAGCCATCGCGCTCATTGCCCTTGCCACAGCGGCCCATCAGGGCTGGTCGGCCAATATGTACACATTTGCATCGGACCTATTTCCGAAAAACGTGGTCGCGTCGGTAACGGGTATTGGCGGTATGTTTGGGGCCGTGGGTGGTATCCTGCTGGCCTTGCTGGCCGGGCGTATTATTACGGCCTTTGGCTATCTGCCCATGTTCATCATTGCCAGTGGTGCCTACCTGACCGCCCTGGCCATTATCCATCTGATTCTGCCCAACATGGAGCCGGTGAAAGCCGAAGAACTTACGCAGGAGATAACGGCATAAAACAAGATAAATGAAAGTTATTACATTTGGCGAGATCATGCTGCGGCTAAGCCCGCCGGGGCTGGAGCGGTTTACGCAGGCCAACGCCCTCACCATGCACTTTGGCGGCACCGAAGCCAACGTGGCGATTTCGCTGGCACAATTGGGTCTTGATGCTGCCCATGTCACACGCTTTCCCGACAATGCGCTCGGCCACTCGGCAGCAGGTTACCTGCGTCAGCACGGTGTCGATACCCAACGCATTACCTACGGCGATGGGCGAATGGGCCTGTATTTTCTGGAAACCGGGGCCGGTAGCCGCGCCAGTCAGATCATCTACGACCGTATCGACTCGGCCTTTGCCCGAATCCAGGCCGATGCCATCGACTGGGAAACCGTTCTGACCGGCACACCCGATAACCCCGTGAGCTGGTTTCACTGGACTGGCATTACACCCGCCCTCTCGCAAGGGGCCGCCGACTGCCTGCTGGCCGGTATCCAGACAGCCAACCGGCTCGGCATTCCCGTTTCGGGCGATATCGTCTATCGCTCCAACCTCTGGCAATACGGCAAGACACCTACCGATATTATGCCCGCCCTGACCGAAGGCTGTACGCTGGTGCTGGGCAGTAAATCATTATTTGCCGATTTGTACGGCGTTGAAGGCGGCAGTTTTCAGGCATCGGCTCAGGCTCTGATGGCCAAATACCCACGCATCAAGTACGTAACTGACACCAAGCGAACATCAATCAGCGCGTCGCACAACCGACTATCGGCCAAGCTCTTCGATGGCGAAACGATGTTCAAGTCCCGCTCGTACACCATAAACCCCATTGTGGACCGTATCGGCACCGGCGATGCCTACTTGGCGGGATTGATTTACGGCCTGCTTACGTTCAACAACCCGCAACGTGCCGTAGAGTTTGGTGCGGCAGCTTCAGCTCTAAAACACACCATTGCCGGCGATGCCAACTTAGCCACCGTAGCCGAGATAGAAACCCTCGAACGGGGCGATATGTCGGGGAAATTACGTAGGTAGGTCGGACCGGCCCGCCGATACGGCTCTTATCTGACCTACAAACCAAAAAAAATGAACCGTCTCTCCGTTTATCAGACTATTCAGAACGTACCGCTGGTACCCGTTTTCTACCATGCCGACCCAGCCGTTTGCACGGAGGTACTGGCCGCCTGCTACCGGGCGGGCATTCGGGCCTTTGAGTTCACCAATCGGGGCCATTTTGCCCACGAACGTTTTGCCGAACTCAGCAAACGGTGCGCCAACGATTTCCCGGACATGGCCCTCGGTGCGGGTACTATTATTGACGCGCCCACGGCTGCGCTGTATATGCAGCTTGGGGCTGACTTTGTGGTGGCTCCTGGTTTCAGCGAAGATGTAGCCCGTGTCTGCAATCGCCGGAAAGTAGCGTACATGCCCGGCTGCGCTACCCTCACCGAAGTGACTACCGCGCTGGAGTTTGGTGTTGAATTCGTAAAGGTGTTTCCCGGCGACGTACTGGGGCCGGGTTTTGTAAAGAGTATGCGCGGACCGCTGCCCTGGGCCAGTGCCATGGTGACGGGGGGCGTTGAACCCACCCGCGAGAGCCTGAGTACGTGGTTTGGAGCCGGGGCCGCAGCGGTAGGGATGGGATCGCAGCTTTTCCCGAAGGAACTACTTCAGAACCGCGCTTTTCATCAACTTGAAACGACCATTCGTGACCTTCTTCGTATAATTGCAGAAATCAGAGAGTAACATGCCTCAACTCAACCGTACCAATCACCCCGCCCCGGAACGGCCCGAACGTATTCTGCAATTCGGTACCGGCGTTCTGCTCCGTGGCCTGACCGACTACATTGTTCAGAAGGCCAACGACGAAGGTCGTTTCAATGGCTCCATC
>JBBRUB010000181.1:0-6995 GCA_038248175.1 Cytophagales bacterium
AACGCCCCGCATGTTGTAGGTGAAGCTAAGCAGAAAATACCGCGCCAGAGTCGATATGCGTTCGTCAGACACGAAATTCTGCCCGGCATACTGCGAAACACTCACGTTGCGATTCAGCAGATCGACCGCCGACAGCCGGATTTCGGCCTTTTTGGCTTTCCCCAGAATATGATACACCGACGTATTCAGGATCGGGATGCGCTGATCGAACCCAAACCGCTGATTGCGGAACACCTGGTAATTCAAACTCGACGACAGATAGACACTACCCGGAAACTTCACGTTCAGATCGCCCGAAAACGTGTTGTTGATAATGGTCTGATTCTGGCTGGTATTAATCGAGTAGTTGGTCTGATTGATACCAATATTGGCCCGGCCATAGAACGTAAGCCACTCCACGGGCGTCAGATCGAGCCGGGTGCCGATGGTATAATTCTGGTTATTGGTCTCGTTCAGCACATCGTTGATGCGGGTGAGGTTATGGCCAAAATTAAGTTGAGCATTCAGCCGGAGCGTGGCTTTGGTTTTCCTGAGCGGAAATCCGTAGTCGAGGTAGGAACCGATGCTGCGCCCGCCCGTCAGGTTGGCGGGCGTACTGACCGTCACGAACGTTTCGGGATTAACGGTTTGGTTATAGACAATCTGGTTCACGTAATAGTTGGCAGAGAAATTGGCGAACAGGTTGGTAAACGTACCGGGGTTGAAATAGCTGAAACCCATGTTTACGCTGTGCTGAAGTTCGGGGAGCAGGTCGGGGTTTCCCTGGGTCAGAAAAAGCGGGTTGGTGTTGTCGATAAACGGCTGGAGGTTGCGCGAACTCGGTATCTGCACGTTCATATCATAGCCGCCGTACAGGTATTTGTTGTTCTTCATGTCGTAGTTCAGCGATACGTTGGGAACAACGGTAGTAAACGTCCGGCGGATGAACTGGAAATCCGTCGCGTTTTTATCAACGGCAAACCGCCCGTTAATCTGAAACTGCTGCCCGGCCAGTCCGAGGGCCAGATTCAGTCCCTTGTACGAATACCGGACGCTGCTGCCCAGCCGGTTGTAGGTGTAGTTGTTGTTATAATAGCGGCTGAGCGAGTCGTTGCGGGTTGGTGCGCCATCGCCCACGTTCAGCACGGGCCGGTCCACTTCGTCGTTGCGCAGGCTGAAATTGTAGAAACTTTCCCAGAAGAATTTTTTGGCGAAGGGTTCAATGAACAACAGCGACCCTTTGTACTCGCTGCGGGTGCTGTTGGTGGCCTGCTCCTGCCGGATACGCTGCTGCCGAAGTACCTGTCCGGTTGAGTCAT
Source organism: Cytophagales bacterium (assembly GCA_038248175.1). Taxonomy (GTDB): domain Bacteria; phylum Bacteroidota; class Bacteroidia; order Cytophagales; family Spirosomataceae; genus Spirosoma. Next base: position 1,299 of record JBBRUB010000181.1, read on the forward strand.
CGTAAAATCGGTTGGTGGCATCGAGCAGCAGATCGGCGTTGCTGCTATTGACCTGATACGTGGCACTGGCGGCAAAACTTCGGTTCTTCTTTTTAAACTTACGCCGGTACAGCAGCGTATTGGCCGAGCCAAAATTGCGGGCCGTGCTGTTGTTATTGGTCAGGTTGCCGGTAGAAAGCAGCCCCTCGTCCGACTGCCCGGTGGTGCGGAACAGATCCTGACTCCGAAACAGACTGGCGTTGCCGTTGTTGAGCCGACTGTTGCTGATAAATACCACGGTGTTGAGCGAGTCAAGTACTTTTTCGTAGCGCAGGCTAAGGCGGTGGTTCCCGTTGAAATTGATTTGGTTGCTGGTCTCGCCGGTACGGAACGAGTTAGTGGGCAGAAAATTCCGGCGGTTGCGCAGGGCATCGAGTTCCAGCCGGGTCTGACTGTAGTAGTAGTTACTGCTGAGTTTGGTTTCTTTGGTGTCGTAGTTGTAGTTGGCCCCGCCCCCCACATTGTTGGAAAACCCCTGCCCGGTCTGCCCGCTAATTGGAATGCTCAGGCTCTCGTTATCGTCGTCGCCCCCGAAGAAAATAAACCGCCCGCCGGAGCCGAAGCCAAAATCGGCATTGTCGTTGAAATTGAACGAGTTACTACCCCTAAAATCCTGATAATCGTTGTACGACAGCCCCTGCTGATTGGTGTTGTTGGCCAGACCAATGACCGAAAACTGCCGCTTTGTATCGAACTTATTGTAATTACCCTTACCGTCGGCCCGCGCCCCTACGCCGTTGGAAGCTGGCCCGGCTCCGGCGGTCAGCTTACCAAACCCGCCTTTCTTGAATTCCTCTTTCAGTTCGAGATTCACGGTTTTTTCTTTCTTTCCGTCTTCTACGCCCGTCAGTTTAGCCTGTTCGGTTTTGTCGTTATAGACCTGCACTTTCTGGATGGCGTCGGCCTGCAGGTTTTTGGTGGCGAGTTTGGGGTCACTCCCAAAAAAGCTCTTGCCATCGACGGTTACTTTGCGCACCTCCTGCCCCTGCGCCCGGATGCTGCCGTCCTGATCGACCTGCACGCCGGGCAGTTTACGAAGCAAATCCTCGACGGTAGAGCCGGGTGGTACCTTAAACGATGCGGCATTGTATTCGATGGTATCGCCCTTGATCGTCAGCGGGGCTTTGGCTGTTCTGACCACCACCTCAAACAACTCTTTGGTGATGGGTTTCATTTTGAGCGGGCCGAGGTCAATGGTAGCCTCGCCGGTGGGTTTTATAAGCTGGTTGTAGGGCATGAACCCGACGTATGAAATCTTGAGGATGTACGCGCCCGACTTCAGGTTCCTGAACGTAAATACTCCCTTCTCGTCCGCGCGGCCATAGTTGACCAGCGACGAATCTTTGGGACTGAGCAGCATCACGGTGGACGATGCCAGTGGTGCCGACAGCGTGTCAACGGCCTGGCCCTGGAGGGTAAAACGGGCGGGTGTCTGGGCCAGAAGTGTTATGCTGAACAGGCACAATAAGGCCAGTACGAAAAGGTGTTTCATGGACTTGATTAAAGAGCAGGAAGTTTGATTGACTGAGCGCAAAACTAACCGATAAAGTGAAATCGGTTACCATTTTAACGACTTTTAACTAAAAATATAGTAGAAATCTTTTGTGCGGTCGATCCCCGATTTAGAGAGTCTCTGATGACCTGATTGGTTGCACCTCTATCGGTTTATTTTTTGCCGCTGAATCAGTTTACCGGCGGAGAGCCATACCATCTCCAACAAACCGTCATGTATGGAGTTATGGCTCTGCACGTTCGCTAAAGGTTACTTTACTAAGGCAACCGCTGCTCTACTTATGTCGTCGGTACGTTTATCTCTACCTGCCTTACCGCAATCTGACAGTTCACTTTTCGTGGCGCAACCACCCGGCCAACACCTGCGCCTGTCGGTGGTAATACCCGCCAAAGATGAGGCTGAGAATCTCCCATTCGCCCTGGACGCCCTGCGAATTCAGCAGCAACTAACCGGCGAACCCATGCCCTACCCGCAGTACGAAGTGTTGCTTTTACTCAACAACTGCACCGACAACTCGGCAGCGGTGGCCGGACAGTATCAGGCCCGGTACCCGGCGTTTCCCATGCGCGTGGCCGTTGTGCAGTTGCCCCCCGAACGCGCCAACGTGGGTACCGCCCGGCGTATGCTAATGGACGTTGCCCAAAGTCGATTGCAGCAGACTGGTCAACCGACGGGTGTTATTGCCTCGACAGATGCCGACACGGTTGTTGACCGCTATTGGATGGCCCATATTCTAAGCGAAATAGACGGTGGCTGCGACATGGTGGGGGGGCGGATTCTGACGCGGTCTGACGGGCGGGCGGTGCGACTCAACTACCTGCGCGATTGTACATACCGGATGCTCATTGCCCGGCTCGAAGACCGGCTCGACCCTCTGTCGTACGATCCCTGGCCGCGCCATTTCCAGCATTTTGGAGCAAATATGGCTATTACCTGCACCGCCTACGAGCAGATTGGCGGTCTGCCCAACGTACCGCACCTCGAAGACGAAGCCCTGTACCGCGCCCTGCTGCGTACCGATGGCCGGATACGCAAAAGCCCGCTTGTGCGCGTTGTCACCTCCACCCGCACTACGGGGCGGGCCGAAATTGGCTTCTCGGAACAACTGCGGTATTGGGAAGGAATAAACCAGCTCCGGCAGTGTCAGCTGGTGGAACCTGCCGGAGCCATTTACCGCCGTCTCCAAAGTCGTCGTCAGCTCCGTTTGCTCTGGCAAAACCGGGCCGGGGGCGTTCTCCACAGCGCGTTAGCCCCCGTAGCCGACGCGCTCCTGCTCGATACCGACTGGCTTCGCGAACACGTTATGAAGGCCACGTACTTTGGCCAGCTCTGGGAACAGGTAGAAAATCAGTTAGTTACTGGTACCTGGGCCGATGCGTGGCCACCAACGCCCATCGAAACCGCCATTGCCACCCTGCGGCTACTGCTGCGGTCATAACCCGACGCTGAACAGGACGTTGTCAGGTACCAGTTGCGTTGATTTACTCCTCCCCCGCCGAGGCCTTAAAAACGCCGACTTCGGCCAGTTGAACGGGACCGCTGATGTTGCTGAATGTGATTCTGATGCGCGATGCCGTTACCGCCGGGAAACGCAGCAACCGCTTGTACCCCACGGTCGTGAAGTTTTGCAGCCGTTGCCAGGTGGTACCGGTCCAATAATCGACGTAGCCGCTGGCCACGCGCTGCCCACCGGCAATGTTCTCCTGTATTGACACCCTATCGAAGGTGGGCGTACCGGTGAGGTCGATTACGATGGGTTTATTTGCCAAAAGGACAGTGTGCGTTTTCAGTTCTCCGTCGGTCAGTTTCGGGTTTTTCATGACCAGATTGGTCTGGAAGGTTTCGTTGAGAATACGCCGGAAATTGCGCAGACTGGCTACGTCCGGCTCCGACAGCAGACCGTCGCGGTTGGGCGGTACGTTGAGTAGCAGCAGGCTGTTTCGCCCGACGGACTGGTAGTAGAGGTCAACCAGATTCCTGCCCGACCTGACTTTATCATCCTCGGCGGGGTGGTAAAACCAGCCGGGGCGGATGCTGACGTCGGTTTCGGCGGGTATCCACTGCGGGCCGGTGGGGTCCCCCCGGTTCAGGTATTTGGCATCGGCCACGCCGGGGGCCAGTCCTTCGGTGCTGATCATAGACCAGCAGGTTTCGCCCGCGTTGCCCGCTTCGTTACCCACCCAGCGCACATCCGGTCCCGCGTCGGAGAACATGACGGCATTGGGTTGTAGCTCACGCACCAACGCCCAGTAGCCATCGAAGTCATACGTCATATTTTTGGCGTTTTCGCCTTTGGCTCCGTCGAACCAGACTTCCGCTACGTCGCCGTAGTTCGTGAGCAGTTCGCGCAGTTGCGCCTTATAAAAATCGTTGTAGCTGGCCGTGCCGTAGCGCGGTTCGTGGCGATCCCATGGCGAAAGATACACGCCAAGCTTCAGCCCATATTCCCGGCAGGCGTCGGCCACCTCGCGCACTACGTCGCCCTTACCAGCTTTCCAGGGGCTGTTTTTTACAGAGTGTTCGGTCGTTTTGGTTGGCCACAGGCAGAATCCGTCGTGGTGCTTGGCCGTGATGATGGCCATTTTGAAACCGGCGTCGCGCAGGGTACGCACCCACTGGCGGGCGTCGAGTTTGGCGGGGTTGAAAATGGCCGGGCTTTCGGTGCCATCGCCCCATTCCTTGTCGGTAAAGGTGTTCACTGTAAAGTGCAGAAAGGCCGTTGTTTCCAGTTTCTGCCAGGCCAGCTGGCGGGGCGTAGGTTTAGGCTGCGCCTGCGTAAGGAACGGCAGCGTGGCAATCAGCAGAAATAGTCGTATGGCATTCATTTTCGATAGATGCTCCATGTGGGGTGAACAGTGAAAAAGAGTTTAACAGGTAGCGGAAATTTAGTGCAATTAACGAAGCAGTTAGCCCCCCTTTAGCGCTTAAAGGCAGTTTACTGACAAACCTCACCTAAATCTCCGACAAGGGGTAAAATTTCCTGTTCTGAACATACCGCCCGGTCTTCCATAACCATACCTTATACACCATAACCATAATTTGAGTCTGCCCGCGTTCTTTAGACGGGCAATTACCCGTATTATTGCAATCACAAACGCCGGCATAACACCCGGCGTTTCATATTATTAATTAGCCTTTAAATTCTATAGATTTTACGTAGTATGTCTATTTCTCTTCCCGATACCATCAGTTCCGCAGCCCGGCGCGACATCATCGACCTCGACCAGAAAATTCAGGCATTTCAGTCAGGCACCTTAGACGGAGAAGCGTTCAGAAAATTCCGGCTCACGCGGGGCGTGTACGGACAGCGTCAGGCGGGCGTGCAGATGATTCGGATCAAACTACCCTACGGACGCATCACCGCCGATCAGCTCATCCGCATTGCCGACCTCTCCGACAAATACGCAACGGGTAATCTGCACGCCACTACGCGGCAGGATATTCAGCTGCACTACGTCAAGCTGGCCGACTCTCCCCAGCTCTGGGCCGAACTCGAAACGGCTGGCATCACCCTCAAAGAAGCCTGCGGCAATACCGTCAGGAACGTAACGGGGTCGGCCCGCGCCGGTATCGACCCGCTGGAACCGTTCGACATTTCGCCCTACGCCTACGCCATTTTCGACTATTTCCTGCGCAACCCAATTTGTCAGGACATGGGCCGCAAGTTCAAGATTTCGGTATCGTCCAGCGAACGCGATTCGGCCTACGGGTTCATGCACGACGTGGGGCTGGTGCCACGCCTGCAAGACGGCAAACGCGGTTTTAAAGTGATGCTCGGCGGGGGACTGGGTGCACAGCCGTTTCCGGCCCAAACGGCGTTTGAGTTTCTGGAAGAAGACAGGACAATTCCGTTTATCGAGGGCGTTATCCGGGTTTTTGACCGCTATGGCGAGCGTGTGAAGCGCCACAAAGCCCGCATGAAATACCTCCTCAACGACATCGGGCTGAACGAACTGCTTCGGCTGGTGGCGGAGGAGACGACGGCATTGAAAAACAAGGAGTTTGTCATTCCGACCGGGGAGGAATTTCACCCTAATGGCAATAACTTGTTGGCACTCGACAGAGATTCCTCCCTGGTCGGAACGGCAAATGACGACGATAAATCCAAACAAAACGCCTGGCTGAAAACCAACGTCTTTGAGCAG
>JBBRUB010000182.1:0-6957 GCA_038248175.1 Cytophagales bacterium
ATTGCGTGTGCACTGGAATATTTGTTCAGTTAAATCGACTCTATGTCGCTCGGCACCTAGTGCTCATACGACGACTCGAATCCATAGACAATGACCAGCACATTGCGGCCCGCGTTGAAGGTGCCAATACCCCGCGACAGTATCGAGGGGGAATCACTGCCGGGCTCGCCCCCGTTTTGCTGCACTGTCAGGCCGGGCAACCGACCAAAGAGCGTATTGGCCAGATTGGTGGTAAAGTTTTTTTGCAGGTCATCTCCCGACACCGTCGAGAGTGCTCCCGTTACGCGCCAGGCAAGCTGGCTGCCGTAGCCAATGGCCCGCTCGGTGTTCTGGTTGAGGTAATGTCGGCTCACGATCTGTACCTCCGTCAGCGAATCTTTGGGGGCTTGCTGCGCCAGCGCCGTTCGGATGCCTCCGGCGGTCAGCAGTACCAGCAAACCCGTGGTATAGTAGTGTTTCATATTTATACGATTCGGGATTAATAGCCGGGATTTTGAACGAGGTACCCCTTAAAAACTTCATTGTTCTGGAAGGGGTGCAGGTACATCCGGGGAAAGAACGTACGGTTCTCGAAGGTGTAAACCTGGTAGCTGAACTCGGTACTGCCCGTGATGCGGCTGATCCGCAGACCCTCCATTGGCCCCTGCATCACCCCTGGATTTTCGGCTATTTTCCAGCGACGAATGTCATACAGCCGGTGATCTTCAAAGGCCAGCTCAATGTCGCGCTCATTACGAACCCGATCCCGGAATTGTTCTTTGGTCAGGTTGGTGGGCAGTCTGGGCATTCCCGACCGCTGCCGGATCAGATTCACCGCATCGTGGGCGGCCTGAACCGGTCCCTGGGCTTCGTTGAGTGCTTCGGCGTAGTTGAGGTAGGCTTCGGCCAGCCGGAATACCATCCCGTTCGGTACGGCAGTTACGGCAGCAGAGAGGGCATCGGGCATGAACTTCTTCAGCCAGGCTCCCCCCTCGCAATCCGACGCGTGACGACCACCCTGAAAGGTTTCCAGCAAGAGTACGTCGCCATTGTAGCGCGAGGTGGTAAAACCAACCGACTGGGCAAAGCGGGGGTCGAGTTCGCTGTATTTTTTCAGCAGATCAGCACCACCCGGCCAGGTTTGGGGCGTTCCGTCCTTTTTCTCATACTTTCTGACGTGGTTGTGCGTGACTGATATGCCCCCCCAGGAGTTGATAATTGATATGGGCTGCAGGCCAACCCAGGGGAACTGAGTCCGGCTCCGGGCGGCATAAACTTTTTCGGCTAGTACGATTTCGGCGTTGTCGTTCTGCTCCCAGGCAAACTTGTAGTTTCTGTCCACGCCCTTGTCGGTAATGAGGGCGAAGTTGCCCGCCGGGGCCGCGTCGATGGCGGCTTTGGCAGCATCGGCAGCCAACTGCCAGCGCGTATTGTTTTGGTTGCCGTAGCAGATGAGCTTGTTGTCGGCTTCGCTGCCCAGACTTATGTAGGGAGTTGCCGAGTTAAACAACGGACTCGCGGCATAAAGCAACGTCCGTGATTTGAGCATGTGAGCCGCCGTTTTGGTGGCCCGGCCCCGAAACGTGGAGGGATAGGTGACAGGCAGTTTGGCAATGGCATCGTCGGCATCGGCCACGATAAAATTGACAACCTCGTCAACCGTACTCCGCTTTACGTCGAAGTCATCCGTCAGCCCGAACCGCTTGTCGAGGATCGGCACCCCGCCGTAGCGTTTGAGCATCTCTGAATAGTTGAGGGCGCGGATGAACTTCATCTCGCCAATCACCTGGTTCTTGTATGTCTCGTCCAGATTCGGGACCTCATCAAGCCGCTCCAGAATGGTGTTGACATTGCGGATGGCTGTCCAGCGGATAAAATACCGGTAATCTTCCTGGCCCACTAAATTGCCTACCGAAGTGATGTTGCCCGCGTTCCACTGCTCCGGGTGCATAAAAGTGACTTCGCATTCGGCCTCATCCGTAATGGGGGCATTGATGCAGAAGGTCCGCGAGGTAGGAATCAGAGCAGCATCGTTATAGGAGAAAATCGAGTGCATCCCGATCCGGTACGTGCCTGTGATAAAGGTTTCCAACTGCACCCGTGAGGAGAAGATGGTATTCTCGTTGACATCAACACCGGGTGCTTTATCTAAAAATTCGGTGAGGGGTTTGTCGCAGGCCGATACGGCCAGGCACAAAACACCCCCCAAAATGGCTTTACTTAGTGCGTTCATGGTTGCTTTAGAATCGTAGGTTAAGGCCGAAGTTGATGGTCCGGGTAAGCGGATATGGCTCCTCATTGGTGATCCCCCCGCTGGTAGCGCCGGGAGCTGTTCCCGACTGCTCGGGGTCAATACCGGGGAATACCGAACTCCAGGTAAGGAGGTTGTTGGAACTGACAAACACGCGGGTGTAGCTCAGACCCAGCCGCGAAATCAGCGTTTTGGGCAGGGTGTAGCCGATTTCAGCGTTTTTGAGCCGCACATAACTCCCGTCGCGTACCCAGTACGTGGACATTCTGTTGTTGTGGTTTTCGTCGGCCCCCGTCGTTACCCGTGGGAACTGAATGGGTAATCCCCGTTCGTACCGATCCGCCGACCAGCTATTGATCAGGTAATCTACCGCGCCGGAGTTCTCGAACCAGCCCCGCACGTGCCGCCGGTTGTAGGCCATCGAAACGTTGGTAGCCCCCTGAAAGAGCACCGAGAAATCGAAGCCCCGGTAACCGCCACTCAGCGAGAGGCCGAAGATTTTTTCGGGGAAGTTGGAGTAACCAATCGGTACGGCGTCGTCATCGTTAATGATTCCGTCGCCGTTGATGTCCTTGTAGCGAATATCGCCAGGTTGCAGGCGGTTGCTGTTCCACAATGACACGGGCCGGTTGGCATCGTTCACTTCCTCCCAGGTGTTGTAGAGGCCATCGGCCACCAGGCCAAAATACTGACCGAAGCGTTGCCCGGTGCGGTATTGGTACGAGAAGGGCCGCACTACCTCATCTTGAAACAGCACCGTGTTACGGGCGAAGGTGAAATTACCCCGCACCGTAAAGTTAAACGCGCCGATGTTGTCGTTGTAGGTCAAGTCGCCGTCGAAGCCCCGGTTCCGCATCCGGCCCAGGTTATAGGCGGGCAGGTTGGCCCCCACCGTAATAGGTACCGTGCCGAGATTAGCCAGAATGTTGTTGCGCTCCTCGCTGAATACGTCAGCCGTAACGCTGATTTTCCCTTTCCAGAACGAGAATTCAGTACCGAGGTTCTGCTTGACGGCCCGTTCCCAGGTCACGTCGGGGTTGCCCAGCCTGCCTTCAGTCGAGCGTAGGTAGCCGGTCTGTGTGCTGCCCACTTCGCCGAAGAAATACCCGTTCGGGGCCGAGGTGTAGGCCGAAGGGCGGTAGAGGAAGCGGTCGCCCCCAATGCGGTCGTTACCCACTTCGCCGTAGGAACCCCGGATTTTCAGGTAGGTCAGCACGTCATTTTTCGGAAAAAACGGCTCATCCGTAACTACCCAACCCAGCGAATAGGCCGGGAAGTAGCCGAAGCGTTTGCCCTGCGCGAAATTTTCGGTTCCGTTGTAGCCGAAGGTATATTCGGCCAGATAGCGGCCCTTGTAGCCGTAGGTAGCCCGGCCCACCACGCCCTGATACCCGTTAGGCACCAGAAAGGCCAGCGTGGGATCGAAGTATTTGGTTTGGTTATAGTTGACCGTCCCCGTTACGGTATGGTCGCCGAAAGCCCGCTTGTAATCGAAGCCGAACTGGGCGTAGGTACGCCGGTTTTTGCCGATGGTCTGCGCAAACGTAAACGGCTGCTCAATGTTCTGAGGGACATAGTTAATGGTATTGTCGGGCAACCGAACCGCGTTATACGTAATCAGCGGACGCCGGTTAACGAGCGTTTCGGTGTTGTTATTCTGGTAGTTCACAATCCCCGTCGCGCTCAGACCCGGTACCAGAAAATCGAGCAGATAATCGACCTTGATGGAGCCTTGCAGGAAGTTACGGAACTGCCGGTTGTAGCCATTCGAGAACATATCGCCTACAGGGTGGTTAGCCGCTCCTACGCCCGTTAGGTTTACTATTTTGCCATCGACAAGACCCGGCGAGGTAAGCGGGTTCGCTTTGGCAATGGCTTCGATAATCCGTCCGGTGGGCCAGTTGCTGCCCCGCAGGTTTTCAGTTTGCGAAGCCAGGTCAATGGCGACTTTCAGCCCCTTGGTCACGTCGAAATCGAAGTTGGAGCGGAAGTTATAGCGTTTGTAGTTCCGGTTCGCGTCGAAATCCTTCACAATGTCGCTGTTGTTGAACTGCCCGCCCTGGCCAAAAAAACCTGCCGACACAAAATACCGCACTTTTTCGGTGCCGCCGTTGATGCTCAGGTTGTGCTGAGTTTGCAGGGCCTGTGGTTTCAGGGTAAGCGAATACCAGTCCGTATTGGGGAAAAAGATCGGGTCGCTACCGGTGCGGTAGGCTTCTAAGGCCGTTTCTGAAAAGCGGGGTGTATAAACCGCCCCCGTCGCATAGGCATCGTTGCGGGCGGCCTGGTTGGCCAGCCGGGCGTAGTCGTAGCTATTCATGCCTTTGCGCAGGTCCGTGAAGCTGGTAGCGGCCAGGTTGGCCGTGTAGCTTAGTTGCGGCTTGCCCACCTTGCCCCGTTTGGTGGTAATGATCAGCACCCCGTTTGCGCCCCGGATTCCGTAGATGGCCGTAGCCGAGGCATCTTTCAGAATGGTTATATTCTCAATTTCGTTGGGGTCGATGTTATTGTAATTGCTTACCTCGATGCCATTCACCAGAATGAGCGGATCGGCGGCTCCTGAAAACGTGCTGACTCCCCTGATGCGCAGGGTGGAGGCATCGTTGCCCGGTTCACCACTGCCCTGCACGGCAAACAGCCCCGGCATCCGGCCCACCAGCGAGTTACTGATGTTGGCCACCGGCGATTGCAGGAGGTCTTTGGTCGAGATGGCAGAAATGGCGCCCGTCACCGTCGCTTTTTTCTGGGTGCCGAAGCCCACCACCACCACTTCGTTGAGTTCGTTCATGTCGGCCTTCAGCACAACGTTTACCTGGGTCCGATTGCCGACTGCTACCTCCTGTTTGTTGTAGCCCACAAAACTGAAAACAAGCACGGCACTGGGGCCGGGTACGTCGATGGTGTACCGGCCATTGGCATCGGAATTGGTGCCTTTGTTCGCACCCTTCAGCACAATACTGGCGCCGGGAATGGGGTCGCCGTTTTCGCTGTCGGTCACTATGCCGCTAATCGTCATGTCGGCCGCTCTGGCACTCGCCACCGCGCTCAGGTCTGCCCGGGCCGTCAGGCTGTGCAGGGCCAGCGGGTTGGCGGGTTCGGCCAGTAGGCCACTGGCCGGCCTGAGAAGGCTGGTTTCTATGGACGAATTTTTTCCGGCCCGGCGGGGCAGAATGGTGTAGCCTCCGCCCTTGAGTTTTTTGAACCGCAGGTTGGCCGGGGTCAGCACCCGGTCCAGCACCTGCTCCAGGTTGCCAGTGGCGTTGATTTCACCCGAGAACGTTTTGTTCTCTAACAGTTCTTTCTGGTAAACGAAGGTGGTTTTGTGGATGGTCTCCAGTTTTCTGAGCAGCGCAATGATACTGGTCAGGTTTTCCTGCGGGCTGGCGGTAGCGGGCTGCCGCATACGAACAGAAGCCACCGCTGGCTAAGCAATTACAGCGGCAAGACTACTGAACCAGAAAAAGCCACAGGTGGTATAAGCAAGGATACGTTTTTTCATAGTTAAAACGGGAATCGTATAATTGGGTAGGCGGCAAGTAACAGTCAAACAGGCCGATACGCCGCTTTTCCCGGTTTTCCATGACTTTTTTTCGGTAAATTTTAAATCTTCCTACCACGTACCCCACGCCAGTGTCTCCGCTGGGTGATGGTCCACAAAAAAAGTCAGGCCCGGTGCCTGACTTTTCGATTGCTGCAGTTAACAATGCCTGATAATGAACGGCAACCTACTTAATGGAATAGGTAGTACCATTGCGGCTTACCTCAGCATCCAGAATCAGGGCCAGGTTGTCGATGCAGTCTGCAATTACCTCGGTCCGAAGTTTGCCCGTCAGCTTCTTTCTGGCCAACTGGGCATCATCTAACTGAATAGTTACGCCGAACGTGTCCTGCAAACTGCTGATGATGTCGGGCAGAGACTTGCCATCCAGTACCAGATACGATTCCTTCCAGGCATCATACGTTTTGGGCTGCACCCGTTTTACCTGAATGTAAGACTTCGTGGGCGTTACAGTAGCCATATCGCCGGGCTGCATCAATACGGCCGGCTGGTTATCAGCCATTAACTGCACCTTACCCTCGTTGAGTACGACATGGGTTTGCTGACGGCGGCAATTGACATTGAATTCAGTCCCCAAGACCTCTACCTGTGCTGTGGTGGTATGCACAATGAATTTGGCCCCGTGCCGGTTGGCAATGTCGAAGTAGGCTTCTCCGTCGAGCCAGACCTCGCGCACGGTATTTTCGGTCAGATTTTTAGCTACCCGCAGCGTCGAATGGCCGTTCAGCGTGACTACCGAGCCGTCGGGCAGCCGGATTTCCTGAATTTTTCCGTAAGCTGTCTTGTACGACGTATCGGCGTTGTACTGCCACCAGGCCACCCCCAGCAACGAGACCAGGAACAGCACTGCAGCCGCAGCCCAGTAGGGCCGCCGATACCACTGAATGACCCGCCCCGCCTGCTGTTCGCTGGCCGGGTACGCATCGGACCAGATGCGCTCTTTCAGCCGGGCCAGGTCAGCCTCGGAGGGATTGGTTTCGTGGAATTCAATTGTTTTTATGTAATCGGTAGCCATCTGGATATCTGGTTGTTTGTGTGGATGTTCAGCCATAAAGGTCTGCCAGAAGTGGTTTGATTCCGGCGTTGGTCTGATAACCCAGTTGATAAATGCGTGGTCTCGGCAAAAGTCTTCGACTGTAAAGAGGAAATAGGGCATCTGAATGGCATA
>JBBRUB010000183.1:0-6918 GCA_038248175.1 Cytophagales bacterium
CTCGACTTTCCGCTCGATACCGCGCTGGTGCAGGCCGTGCGGCACATGGGCATTCGGGCCGGGTGCAGTTTCGTAACCACGCTCATGGCGGCATTCGAGGTGCTGCTGCATCGCCTTACCGGACAGACCGACATCGTACTGGGTTTGCCAGCCGCCGGACAATCGGCTACCGACCGACCCGGTCTGGTGGGGCATTGCGTGAATCTGCTGCCCCTGCGCAGTCAGCCCCAGCCCGATTTGCCGTTCGTTACGTACCTGAAACAGCGCAAAACGGGCCTTTTAGACGCGCTCGACCATCAGCGGCTCACGTTCGGGAGTCTGCTCAAAAAATTGCCCGTAGTACGCGATCCGTCGCGAATTCCGGTGGTACCGGTTGTCTTCAACGTCGATCTGGGCCTGGACAACGGCGTTTCGTTTCACGACCTGACGTATCAGCTTAGCTACAACGCCCGGTTGTTCGAGAATTTTGAGTTATCGCTCAACGCGATGGGGTCCGACCAACAGATGACGCTGGAATGGTCGTATAACACACAACTCTTTACAGCAGAGACAATTACCAGTTTCCACCGGCAGTTCGAGCAGTTGTTACGGAATATTGTGGAGCAACCGGATGTGTTGCTGGGCGTTACCCAACCCTCGGCGTTACCCCACCCCAACCCCTCCCCTAAACCAGGGGAGGGGCTTTCGGACCCGGATGGTTTTGGCCCCTCCCCCTCTTTCAGGGCGTTCCGGCGTTCCAGGAGGAGTTGGGGTGGGGTATCTCGCGATGAGACCGACTACCCCCACAACTCTTCCCTCCACGACCTAATCAGCGAAACGGCGCGGACGTTTCCTGACAATATCGCCCTGCGCCACAATGATCGGACGCTCACATACAGTAAATTGAACGGCCAAGCCAATCAACTGGCGCAGCTGCTGCTGCAAGAGGGCGTAAAACCCGGCGACCATGTAGGAATCATGGCCGACCGCTCGCCCGAACTGATTGTGAGTATGCTGGCCGTGCTAAAAACCGGTGCTGCCTACGTCCCCGTTGATCCGCAGCACCCCACCGACCGTATCAAGTTTATCCTGTCCAACGCAGGCTGTCAGGTGTTGCTGGTGTCCGCAGCGCACAAGAATCGGCTTAGTCTGTCACTGCGGGAGGTCGTGCTGGAAAACGTCTGGCCCAAACTCAGCGCGTTTGCCGATACCGACCTCAACCTGCTCTCGTCCGGCGATGATGCCTTTTACGTCCTCTATACCTCCGGCACGACGGGTCGGCCCAAAGGAGTGCAGACTATTCACCGGGGCGTGGTGAATGTGCTGTACAGCCTGCGGAAAACGCCCGGCATCGGCCCGACCGACAAAACCGCCACGCTGGCCACCGTTACCTTCGACCTCGCCACGACCGAGATTTACCTGCCGCTGCTGGTGGGTGCCGAACTCGTTATTGTCGATAGCAACGTAAGCCGGAACGGTCAGGCGTTGGCCGATTTACTGACCAGCACAGGCGTTACGTTCATGCAGGCCACCCCCGCCACCTGGCGGATGCTCTGGGAAGCAGGCTGGCGCGGCAATCCCGACCTGACCGTTATTTCGTGTGCCGAAGCATTGCCGATGGACCTGGCGAAGAAACTCTTAGCATCCTGCCGGTCGCTCCATAATTACTACGGCCCTACCGAAACAACCATCTACGCCACCGGTACGCAAATCCTCCCGACCGACGAGCGCATCACCATTGGCCGGGCTATCGACAACACGCAGATTTTTATCCTCGACGAACATCTCCAGCCACTCGAACCGGGGCAGCCGGGCGAAATCGGTATTATAGGCGATGGACTGGCGCGGGGGTATCTGAATCAGCCCGACCTGACCGCCGAGAAATTTATCCCGTTTACTCTTTCCGACGGCACCCAAACCCGACCGATCGCGGCCCGGCTGTACCGCACCGGCGACCTGGCCCGGCAACTGCCCGACGGGCGTATCGACTACCTCGGCAGGATTGATCAGCAGGTCAAAATTCGCGGACATCGGATTGAGGTGGCCGAAATCGAGCATCATATCCTGAAGCAGGAAGGCGTGAAAAACGCGGTTGTCATAGCCCGCGAAGATACCCCCGGCGATCAGCGGCTGGTAGCCTATGTAGTGCCGGACCGCTACGTAGCAGACGAGACCGCGCTGATTCGGACGTGGCGCGAGAAGTTGCGGCTGGTACTGCCAGAGTTCATGCTGCCCAACAACATGGTGCTGTTAGACAGTCTGCCCGTAACGGCCAACGGTAAACTTGACAAAACAGCCCTGCCTAAACCCGGACAGCGTAAAACGACTACCGTAGCCAATAACGAATCAGCAGAATTATCCAGCGAAATAGCATTGCTGACCCGCGTCTGGAACACCGCCTTTAACACCGACAGCATACAACCCGACGACGATTTCTTTGAATTGGGTGGTCACTCACTACTGGCCGTGCAGGTAATGACGCGGCTCGAAAAAGAAACCGGCAGGCGGTTACCGCTGTCCACGCTGTTCGAGTTTCCTACCATTCGCAGCCTGGTACACCTGCTCCGGGCCGACACACCAACGCTGACCTGGGAATCGCTTATCGCTATTAAACCGGCAGGCAACAAACCACCCATCTACATCATTCACGGAACGGGACTGAACCTGCTTAATTTCAGCAGCCTGGTCAAGTACATGGACCCCGAGCAACCCATTTACGGCCTTCAGGCGAAGGGTCTCGACGGAACCGAAGAACCCCTGAACGGGATGGAGGCCATTGCAGCGCACTATATCAACGAGATTTTGGCGCATAACCCCGTTGGTCCCTACGCGCTGGCGGGCTACTCATTCGGCGGGTACGTGGCCTACGAAATGGCGCAGCAACTCACGGCGATGGGCAAAGAGGTAAAGCTACTGGCCATGTTTGACACCGATGCGCGGGCATTGGTACTGCACCGAACCAAACTGGATCGGTTACTGTGGCGCACCAAACGGCAGTTTCCCAAACTGCTGTTTATTGGTCAGTCGTTACTGCGGCATCCAGTCGATACGCTGCGGTATCAGCGGGCCTACTTTGCCGACCGATGTCAGCAGTTCTTACAGGCTATCGGTCTGCGCGAAGCCCCCAAGCCCGCTGGCGAACTGGCGTACATGGACGCGGTTATGGTGGCCCACGACCAGGCTTTTTGTAGCTACCGGCTAAAGCCCTATTCCGGTGCCATAGACTTGTTCAGAGCCATGACCCGGTTGTATTTCGTGGAAGACCAGGTCTATCTGGGCTGGAAAGACTACGTGCCGGAGGTACACATCCACAACGTTCCCGGCGACCATGCCACACTCATGCACCCTCCCCATGACAAGGCCCTGGCCCTCGCGCTACAATACGCACTGGACCGTCCCTGAGCAAGATTATCACGCGCCCAGGCCGCTTAGCTACCCGGTAATCTGTGACGAATGTCCACTTACTAAATCGATCAGTTCCCAAACGGATTCATCAGTATATTGAGCCAAAAAACACGAATCAGCTATGTATTCTCACGAAATCGACTACAAAATTATCGGCGAAGACATTCAAATCGTTGAGATTGAACTGGACCCCAACGAAACCGTCATTGCCGAAGCAGGATCTATGCTGTACATGGAAGACGGCATTCAGTTCGAAACCAAAATGGGCGACGGCTCGCAGCCCGACCAGGGGTTTCTGGGTAAGCTGTTGCAGGCCGGTTCTCGCGTGGTCATGGGCGAGTCGCTGTTTATGACGCACTTCACCAACCGGGGTTCGGGCAAGCGCAAAGTCACCTTTTCGGCTCCGTATCCCGGCACGGTTATGCCCATCAACCTGGCTACCATTTACGGCAATACGCTCATCGTGCAGAAAGACGCGTTTCTGTGTGCGGCCCTCGGCACCAAACTCAGCATTCAGTTCAATCAGCGGCTGGGAGCGGGCTTTTTCGGGGGCGAAGGCTTCATTCTCGAAAAAGTACAGGGCGATGGTATGGTGTTTATCCATGCCGGGGGTGTCGTAATCGAGCGGACACTAAACAACGAACTGCTACGCGTGGACACGGGATGCGTGGTGGGGTTCGAGCCGAGCGTCAACTTCGACGTTCAGCGGGCGGGTGGCCTGAGGAGTATGGTATTTGGGGGCGAGGGGCTGTTTCTGGCTACGCTGCGCGGCTCCGGTAAAGTCTGGATTCAGAGCATGCCCATTTCCAAACTCGTACAGCGGCTATCGCTCAACGGCGGGCAGGCCAATAAAGAAAGTGGCTCCGTACTGGGTAAGCTCGGTGGCTTACTGGATTAGTGTAAGTCGGATCGCATTGGCACACCAACCTATACAAATCAACCTAAAAGGAAATTTCTTCGCCGTTATTCGTGTTTATGGACACAGCGATTCTCAATCGATTCAGTATGGAAATTATTTGCACGAACGACAACTTCCCGGCCCCGGTGCTGGCTTTTTACGCCGAATTTGGCATCCAAACGCCTAAACGCGACCAGCTTTACACGGTCCGGCAGGTGAAACACCACACAACGGGTGACACAGGGATACTGCTCAACGAGATTCAGAACCCCGACGTACCCGTTAAACACCCCGTCATGGGCCAGGTTTGGTTTGAGCCAACTTTTAATGTAAACCGCTTTGCTACCCTGCTTGGTAAGCCTGTGCTGGAAGAAGAACTGGAAGAGGTAAACGTGAGTTAAAGCAGACGGCCAAAGTTCTGTGAAGTCTATGCAGGACTTCATAGAACTTTGGCAATATAAATAAGGTCCCACAGGGACTTCGCACCGTTGCCGTCTGCTTTAGCTGACGGAACCCAGAATAATCCGGGTTTGGGGCAATCCTTCGGGGTGTTCGTCGCGGATGAAGGCAATGATCTCCTCGCGTAGCTGGCAGCGCAGGTCGAAAGCGTCAGGAGCGTTATGGGCCGAGACGATTACGCGTAAAACAATGCATGTAGGCTGCGTTTCCGTAACCTGCACGGCAAATACGTCGCCGTTCCAGAGCAGGTTTGCTTCGGTAAGTTCCTGGGCTTTGGCCCGAACTTTATCGACCGGCACCCTGTAATCGAGGTAAAAAAATATCACGCCTGTAATAGACGCATTGTTGCGGGTCCAATTCTCGAACGGCTGCTCTACAAAGTACGTAATGGGTAAAATAAGCCGACGCTGATCCCAGAGTCTGACAATGACTGTAGTCAGATTAATTTCTTCCACCCGGCCCCACTCTTTTTCTACGACCACCACATCGTTAAGCCTGATTTGCTGATTGAAGGCAATTTGTACGCCCGCCATCAGGTTAGCAAGCGTTTTCTGGGCTGCAAAACCAATCAGCACTGATACTACCCCCGCCGAGGTCAGAACACTCAACCCCACTTTCCGGCTCCCCTGAAACGAAATCAGCAGCAGCGATGCACTGACAATCACGATGATACTGACCAGCAAACGACGGGCAAACCGCACCTGCGTTACGAACTTGCGCTGTGCCAGATTTACGTCCTGCGTGATGTCGTACTGCCGAATCAGTAGCACCTCACCGTACTTCAGCAGCCTGATAATCAGCCAGGTCGATGCAATAAGAAACAGGATTTCAGCGGCTTTGTCGGTTACGGGATGCCGACGCACGAACCGGGCCGACTGAAGATTGGTGGCCGTCAGGAAAAACAGCGAGGGTACAAACACCCAAAACGCCCACCGGACATAAACCCGCAGCAACGTGACGGCGTCTGAAGGCCGACGCCGATTTACGTACCGAATGGTTTGCGTGATGGTAACGTTGACCGCCAGACCCAGTAATACTGCCGTAACGAGCAGCACCCAGCCCGACAGATCGCGGTTGGGTACGAAGCCTGCCCAGCGGATCATGCTCCGAATCCAGATGTCGAGTTGTTGTTGCATACCGCAAAAATAGAGTGCGTATGTTTACCGGATGAAAGAACCGCTGCAAATTGGTGTAACGGGCGGTATTGGTTCGGGCAAAAGTGTGGTGTGCCGGGTGTTTACAGCCCTTGGCATACCGGTTTACGAAGCCGACGCACGGGCGAAGTGGCTAACCGAACACGACCCCAGCCTACGTACCGACGTTATCCGGGTGCTGGGGCCGCTGGCATACGACGCCCAGGACAGCTACGACCGGGCATGGGTGGCGTCGCAGGTGTTTACTAACCCGGCCCGGCTGGCCCAGCTCAACGCCGTAATTCACCCCCGCGTACTGGCCGATACCCTCGATTGGGTCCGTCAACACGCCGACGCACCCTACGTAGTGAAAGAAGCCGCTCTGATGCGGGCCGCTGGCGACGGCAACACGCTTGACAAGGTGATTGTAGTTCATGCACCCGTTGCCCTGCGCATGGCCCGCATCCAACAGCGCGACCCGCACCGCTCCGAAGCCGACATCCGGGCCATTATGGACCGGCAAGTCAGCGACGATGAACGTCTCCAGATGGCTGATTACGTGCTGGTAAATGACGAAAGCCAGTTACTGCTGCCGCAGATTTTAGCTCTGCATGAGGAGTTAATCGGGTAACTTTTTGTCATTCTGAGGAACGAAGAATCTCTTCATAGCTGGTGGGTTTGTTGCTGCAGGGAGATTCTTCGTTCCTCAGAATGACAAAAACACTTTCGTAGAAAGAATGGATATGTATCTTTAAAACTCAAAAAATCCTGAATACATCTGCATGAAAAAGACGCTGCTCATTGCCTCGGCCTGTGCCGGTAGTTTCCTGCTCGGCGCGTTCGTTAACGCTCCCGACGATCCGCAAAAACCCATCACCAGTGAGATGGCTGACGTAGCCAGCCGGGTTATTGGGCTGGTGTTCACACCCGCCGAACGCGACTCGATGCTCGACAATCTGGAAAGTCGCCGGAAAGACTACGACGAACTCCGCAAGATCGACCTGCCCAACAGCGTAGCACCGGCCCTGTATTTCAACCCCATAC
>JBBRUB010000184.1:0-6852 GCA_038248175.1 Cytophagales bacterium
GGTGTCATGGTCGTTTGTGTACTTTCTTTTGTGTGCATCTATAAAATATAGTGCCGAAAATGCAACCCGGAACACATTTTTCAGCAAATAGGTGATAAAACCCAACTAATTGGTCAGTTGCCGCCCGTATTCATATATGTATAGCCTGACAAGTAGCTATACACATCAGGATATTTGCGGGACTGGTGTGGTCTTTTTCCCCGACTGTTCTACAATCGGGGAAACATTTCTACATTCCCGAACAATCAAATACCACCGGCAAAAAGCCGTTTTTGAGCTAAAAGGGCCACTATTATCTCATTTTCAAGTCGGTAAGGCGCTCAATCTTGGTTTACAAATCCGGTAACCTGAGTTGGCACAGTATTTTCTGATAGGATTATCAATTGCGAGACAACAGGCTCTGATTTACTCACGGAATTAAACTTTTCATGTTCACTAAACCTTTCATCTAACCTCCCTTCACTATGGGCAATCTTCTTTATACCATCGCAGTCGTTCTGGTCATTATCTGGCTACTTGGTTTTCTGGGATTCAACAGCTTTGGCCTGGGTAATCTCATTCACGTTTTACTGGTTATCGCCGTCATCGCCATTGCATTGCGGCTCATTCAGGGCCGTGGCATCTGACCGGTTGACGAGTACAATATTCTCATTTTAGGTTAAGTACAAGTTACGGTGGGTACGGAATCCCTGCGCCAGATTGAGCGCAGGGATTTTTTGTTGCCTATTGTCCTGCCTTTGCAATAATCTCGCGGGTTTCTTCGAGGTCATCGTTTTCGGGCTGGGGTTTTTCAGCGTCGGGCTGGGGTTGTGGTTCATAGACAAAGGCCACCAGAATAGGGAAATGGTCGGAGCCAAAGTTAGGGAGCCTGCTTATCCTTTGCAGTCTGAAGTGAGTCGAGGCAAAGACATGATCGAGGGGCCAGCGCATAAACGGATAGTTGGCGTGAAAGGTACTGAAAAGCCCCCGTCCAATGCGGGGATCGAGCAGTCCGCTTACCCGCTGAAACAGGCGTGTTGTGTGCGACCATGCCACGTCGTTCAAATCGCCCGCCACCACAGTAGGGCATGTCTGCAAACGACATTCCTTGCCAACCACCAACAGTTCAGCGTCGCGTTCAGTAGAGCGGTAGTGTTCGGTTGGGCTGGGTGGCATTGGATGAACCCCGTAAAATTGAACCCATTGCCCGGACGCCAGCTGAAGCTGCACACTGATTGATGGAATGTCATCTTCAATTAGAAATCGAACCTGCTGCTGCTGCATCGGCAACCGGGAATACATAAGCATACCGTAGGTGTTCTCGAGCGGATAAGCGATCTGATAGGGGTATGTAGTTTCCAGCGGCTTCATAGCGTCGTGCCAGAACGCGTTGGTTTCGAGCAGCAGCACTACATCAGGGTTATTCTTCTCGATCAGGG
The DNA here is from genome assembly GCA_038248175.1 of Cytophagales bacterium. Taxonomy (GTDB): domain Bacteria; phylum Bacteroidota; class Bacteroidia; order Cytophagales; family Spirosomataceae; genus Spirosoma. The sequence continues at coordinate 1,419 of JBBRUB010000184.1, forward strand.
CAATCAGATTTTGGGTGCGGGTGTTCTCCATATATACGTTGGCCGTCAGCAGTCGAAACCGGTACGCATCGTTGTTGGCCAATTGAGTATGCCCGGCGGATTGCATCTGTCGGCGGTGCAACAGCGTGTATGGAAAAATCAGCCAGCTTTGATAGAGTACCGCTGCCAGCAATCCTGCCGGTACCAGTACCAGTGGCCACGTAAGCGGTTCGCCCAGTATGAGCCAGGCACCAAGACAAACCATTGTCAATATGGCCAGTTGCAGGTGCGGAAAATCCCAGATACGAACCCACCAGTAGTCTATCCGCAACAGATGGACGAACGACACTGTAATCAGGAATATTGAGCAACCAGTAAGAATCATGAGGAAAGAGATCATAGACTTAAATCGCCAGAGGGGGTGGTCTTGTTCATCATTCGCGTAAATACTGCACGCCGTTGTAGAAAAACCTCCTCAACCCAACCTACATACAGCGCAGTCACTTGATCAGTCAATCCATTAATAGTGAGAGATTTGCGAATTAATATAAAACATGGTATGGATTTTTCGTATTATGGTAGTGTTCAGTTCACTCACTAAAAAAAGGAAAGAAATGAAAGCATTACCCGGAATCGTTATTGGGTTGGCAATTGGTGCCCTTGTTGGTATTATGCTGGCCCCGGATAGCGGCAGGAAAACGCGCAAAAAAGTCTCGAAGAAGCTATCGTCTGAATCAGAGTCTTTTTTCAAAAACCTTCAGGATCAGCTCCAGTCTGGACTTGACACCATTAAAGAGCGGTATGATGAGTACGTAGATACTGCTTCGGCCAAGACCAACGACGTGATTGGACAGGCAAAGCGGAAACTAAAGTAACCCGAGTTTAATTGAAGTAAAATACCCAAACAAGCAACTAACATGAGAAGCACAAGAGATTTTCTGACGGGCATTCTGGCTGGTGTAGCCATCGGCATTCTAACCGCCCCCCGTAGTGGCAAAGAAACACGCGACAAACTGACCGAAGAAGCCAATAAGCGTACCGAAGACCTCAAGGAACAGTGGGAAAAGGGCGTTGCACAGGCAAAAGAAGGCTTTGATCAGGCTAAAGCACAGGTGAATCAGTACGCCGATAAAGCCAAAGATCAGTATGAACAGTATGCTGATAAAACCAAAGATCAGTATAGTCAGTACAAAGGTGAAGCCCAAAATACTGGTTCGCAGGCCAAGGAAGATTACAATAAGAAGGTTGATGAGCTGGCCGACGATGCCGCTGATGCCATTGAAAAGAACAAAGGTGCCGCTAAGATGAGCTAACGTTCACACCACTGCCCGGTCACTGGATGACTGACGTAGGCAGCCCCGACCAAATCATGGTCGGGGTTTTTTTATGAGTACGCAAACCCGCCTTCTTCCTTTATTGACTAAATCCATGAACTATACCCATGAACCGACGCTACGTTCTGAATACTCTTGCCGTTCTTGGCGGCACATCTCTTCTGTCTGATTTTCAGCCGGTTCAGGGGCATCAGTCGGCTCCCCGGCCTCAGCTGCTTTCCTGCAACGGATATACCTGGAATACGTTTTACAACCGGGCAAATAAGCAATGGATGGCCGACCCGGATGCGTCGCTGAGCGAATACGTTGCCGCTGGCCTGACGCAATATGAACCCAGCCTGGCCAACGCCGATGACGTTCGCAAACTGGCCCCGTACCTAACGAAGTACAAACTGGCCATGCCATCGGTCTATGTAAACAGTTCGTTGCACCGGGCCGACGAAGCCCCCCAGTCAATAGCCACCGTACTGGCCATTGCCGACGCCGTAAAACCGCTTGGTACCCGCATTGTGGTTACCAATCCAAACCCCATCAAATGGGGGAGCGACGACGATAAAACCGACGCTGAACTGATTGAGCAGGCCCGGAATCTGGATCAATTGGGCAGCGAGCTTCGTAAGCGCGGGCTGACGCTTGCCTACCACACCCACGCGCCCGAACACCGGCAGGCCGCCCGCGAGTTTCACCACATGATGCTGGCATCGGACCCCAAAAACGTGTCGCTCTGTCTGGACGCGCATTGGGTGTATCGGGGGTCGGGCAACTCGCAAGTGGCCCTGTTCGACGTGGTGAAACTATACGGAGACCGCATCACCGAAATACACGTTCGGCAGTCGAAGAATGGCATCTGGCAGGAGGTGTTGACGGATGGCGACATTGACTACCGGCGGCTGGCCCATGAGCTGAAGGCGCGAAACGTGCGGCCCCTGCTGGTGCTGGAGCAGTGTCTCGAAAAAGGCTCAACCAACACCCTGGGGCCGGTAGAAGCACATCAGCAGGACATAATATACGCCAAAGACGTGTTTGCCGGGTTGCTGGGTTAGGCATCCCGTCAGCGACACCCAACAATTTCCCGCTGACGGGGTTTAATCAGTATCACTTACATACTCATGTTATGGCTACCGATTTAAACAAACCAGAAACGCAGGAAAAATCCGTCAAGAATATTCAGCCGAACATTGGCCTGGAGAAAGACTCCATGAAAAAAGCCAATGAACTTCTTAATGCCTACTTAGCTGACCTGCACGTACTGTATGTCAAAACCCGCAAATACCACTGGAACGTGGCGGGGCCAAGTTTCAAGGAGTACCACGAGTTCTTTGAGGAGCAGTACAAGCAGCTCGAAGAAATGATTGACCTCGTTGCCGAACGCATCCGCACCCTCGGCGGGCGGCCAATGGCTACTATGGCTGAGTTCATTAAAGGAACCAGTCTGGAAGAAGACCACAGTGGCGAAGTTAAAACGGTTGATATGTTTGAGCGACTCCTGACTGATCACGAGCAGGTAACCCGCGAACTGCGCGAGGACGTAGCCACCTGCGACGACGATCTGAACGACGCCGGTACGGCAGATTTCCTGACCGGCCTGATGGAAGAACACGAAAAAATGGCCTGGATGCTGCGTAAATACCTGTCGTAGTGGTTTCCAGTACCTTAGAAAAGAGCAAAGCCCTGCACAAAAGTTGTGTGGGGCTTTTTGCGTACGAGTGATTTAAGTTGCGTCCATTCACCCGTCAATCCCGATGTCGGCTGGGTACGTCGACGTACCTGCCGCCTGATTGCCCTGCACCGTACCTTGCAGGACGTATTTATCGGTTTTGCCGTTGCTCTGCATCAGTGCTTCGCCCGTTAGCTACGTGCCGGCCATCCGCATCGTGATCGTTGTTGGAACAGATACCGATAGGTTTTGGGGCGATGCCAGTACCCCGCGCCATGTACCCGCCATGGATTGGGCGACTATTGTGGTCAGCTGAAAAAAACTGAGCAGAAGAATGGTGATCAACCAGTTGGTTTTCATTGGATTATGCTTGTATTTGTTGGTCGAAGATAGGCTTTTAAACAGCCTGTTAAGTCACGCTGCCATTCAGGTTACCAGCCCGCGCTTTATTGCAAACTTAACCGTGCCCGCCACGCTATTTACCCCCCAGCTTCTGCATCAGGTTTCCACGATGTGTGCGCTGATATATAATCGCTCGGGTAACCATCGGCAGTAGATTTATCACGCGCTCGGTAAGGGCGAGCAGCCAAAGATGTTTGGCTGTTGCGTCGGTTTGCAGGTACGTTAGCTGGCCAATAACGTCGGGGTTAAAATACCGCTGTTCCTGCCTCAGGGCGGTCATCACTCTGTTGAGTTTAGTAGATTCCGGCCCAAACCGATAAAGCACGCCGGTTATGTAACCGGACGTGCTTTATCGTGTGGACTTATTTGGGTCGGGTCAGTGGCTCCTCATTTATCGTTCATTAGGGGCGAGGATATATTCTGGGCTTGGTTGCCGCGCAATAGCAACCAATCGCCAGATGATCGTATCGCCGTTTACGAAATCGTATTGAGGCCGCACCACTGGAGGAACAGGTAAAGGTTCAAGTTTTTTCTCTCCGAAACCCTGAAACTTCCGGGTAACGGGGGTTGCACTTTTCACTACACCTGCGGCAGACACGACATAATACTGCCAAACCAGGCCAGCCCCTCTCGCAAGAAGCCCATCGTCTTCAAAACTCTCGGCGAGTTTATAGATACCTTCCCTCCGTTCGTTATCTCCCAGACTTGTGCCATCTGGCCCGGTGGGTTGCATTAGAATCACATTATTGCCATCAAAGTCGTAGTTGCCGCTGAAGTGATAGACAAAGGCAGTGACAAAATCGTTGTTGTTTCCCAATACTGGAAACCGCTGGTACTCCAACCCGCCCGGAACAGCAAGATTAGGATTTAGTCGGATGTACTCGTCCAGTACATCACGTACAGTCAGGCCACGCGCATCCTCAATCCGTACCGTGTGATTGAAGTAAAGACCCACAATCCGCAGCCTCACGTTAATTAATGCCATTTTGTTAGTTGTTAAATTGTTAAGAATGATGTTAACTTCTACGTTAAAGGGTTTATCAGCATAGGGATAACTGGACACAGACTGTCCGAGAAAAGCTGTTGATCGTCAATAAGTAAGTGTGGGGTAAGGGGTGTAGGTTGATGTGGGAGACGATCACTTCCAAAACTGATAAAATAGCTAATTCCATGCAATGGTAATTTATCTAACGGTTAAGAAATGCTTCGTTTTGAGCCAGTTCGCTGTTTCGCTGCTAGGACCGTCCTCGAGCATACCGACGAAAATCTCAGCGGCAAAACGGACTCACTTCATCTCCTGAATGCCCATAAACACGATCTTCCACCCCGATGCCTCGCGTTCCAACACCCGGATTCCCCGTTGTTTGCCCGTCACGGCTCCAGCTTTGTCAAGTGTCTCCTGTGTGAAGGTAGCCCAGGCCATTGCGCCTGAAATATGCACATCGTAGTCGCTGACGCGGGTGGTAAGACCCGATGGTTTCACGGTTTTCAAGTACGCATCAGCAAATGATGCGAGCTTATCGCCCTTCACGTAGGGTACACCGAGGGCAGGCTCCAGGCTGGCGTGTTGCCGCTCGGCATAAGGTTTGGCTGACCACTGTGCCCGTAGCAGTTCGCCGTTGGCTTCGTGGAAAGCGCGGGTCTCGGTCTCGATAGTGTTACCAACAGCGGCTTCGTCGGCGGCTATCTGGGCAAATGCGCCCGCGCTCATCAGCAGCAGGGCAAGGGATAAGAGTTTGGTTTTCATTGGGTTTGGCTGGTTTATCGTTTACTCAGATCAGTCAGTCGGAAGAATCGGACGGCGTTATTGTAGAAAATATCCCGTTTCTGTGATAAGCGGTTCATTCGGTATGTGGTTATTTAGGGCAGAAGTTTTTCATGAACCAGCCAGTTGTGGCAATCGCGGACGCAGACCTCCAGCGGTACATCCTGAAAGCCAAGTTCGCGTTTGGCCTTTTCGCTCGCATAGCGGACGTTCTGCCGCGACATTCCCTCAGCCAGTTCGTAACTGATAAGCGGCTCTTTGCCCGTCAGGTCGGCCACCCAGCCAAACACCCGAAAC
>JBBRUB010000185.1:0-6827 GCA_038248175.1 Cytophagales bacterium
CGCAGTGGCTGTACGGACCGGAATTGACTGGCGCACGGTATGGCATCGGGCGAGTCGGTTAGGGTACCGTAGCGGGTGAGCCGGGCGGGGTCGGTCAGGGTTTCGAGGGGCAGCGTAGGGAGTGGCGTACCGTTGGTCCGTTCAACGCGCCGAGTGGTGGCGGGCTGATCGTCCTGCCAGACTACGTGCAGAATCACGTTATCATAGGCCCGGTCGTGCTGGTGGCGGTGGGCAATAAAACAGTAATGACCAAATAGACACAATATGAATTATTGATGACTGACCACTAAACTGACTGATGAAATTGTAGCGCGCACCAGTAGGCCGATGCGGGCTACAATTCAGCTAAATGCAATGCCATTTCCTGTTGCAACGCCTGAGCTTCGGCGCGGGCGCCTTCAGCAAAGTCGGTACCGCTGGATGCGTATAGAATACTGCGCGATGCATTTACGAGCAAGCCACCATCGGGCGTCAGGCCATTGCGTGATACGTCGGCCAGTGAGCCGCCCTGCGCCCCTACCCCCGGCACCAGCAGGAAATTTTTGGGAGCCAGTACCCGCACCCGGCTCAGTTCAGCAGTCTGCGTAGCTCCCACCACAAACATCAGCCGCTCGTGACTATCCGGCCCAGCCCAGTTTTGGGCCGTTCTAATGACCACCTCAAATACTTGCTCTGTGCCATTTTCCAGTACATACGCTCCACCTGCCATAACCATATCTACATTGGGGTTATAAGCCAGTTCATCGCTGGTTATCAATCGCTGAAAATCGGCACTGCCGGGGTTAGAGGTCAGAGCCAGCAGTATAACCCACTTACCGGCGTATTCCAGAAACGGCATCACTGAATCATGGCCCATGTACGGAGCCACTGTAATGCTGTCGAAGTCAAGCCTGGCGGCTTCGGGATCAAAAAACGTGCGGGCGTACAGGCCCGACGTGTTACCAATATCTCCCCGTTTAGCGTCGGCAATGGTAAAGCAGGTTTTGGGAATGTATTCCAGCGTTTTTTGCAGACTTTCCCAGCCGCGTGGCCCCTGCGCTTCGTAAAACGCAATGTTGGGCTTATATGCCACGGCAAGGTCGGCGGTGGCGTCGATGATGGCACGGTTGAAGGCAAAAACGGGGTCTGATTCGTTCAGCAGATGACGGGGCAGCTTGCGGACATCGGTGTCGAGACCAACGCAGAGGTAGGACTGCTTCTGAAAAATCTGGTCGCGAAGTTCGGAGTAGGTCATGCGGGAGGTGGGCCACAGCCTAAAATGGACCCGCCCAAAAGTACGAACTCCAACCCGGTTTCATACCTTTACGTTCGTATCCAATAGCTAACGCTTCTCCTTTTCTATGCAAGTCCGGCAAACGGCCATTGAGGGCCTCATCGAGTTGATCCCACGCGTGTTTGATGATGAACGTGGTCATTTTTTCGAGTCGTACAACAAACCGCTGTTTGCATCGCTGGGTCTGCCGAGCGAGTTTGTACAGGATAATCAGTCCTTCTCGGTGAAGGGTGTTTTGCGGGGTCTGCACATGCAGCATGAGCCATTTGCGCAGGGGAAGCTGGTACGCGTCATCATGGGTCAGGTACTGGACGTGGCCGTTGACCTTCGGCCGGATTCACCCACGTTTGGTCAGTACGAAACGTTTTTGCTGGATGCCAAACTGGCCAACATGGCTTACATTCCCGAAGGTTTTGCGCATGGATTTGTGGCTTTGACCGACAGTATCTTCAGTTATAAATGCACCAACGTGTATAATAAAGCGGCAGAGTCGGGCATTCTCTGGAACGACCCCGATCTGGCCATCGACTGGGGCATCAGCAATCCTATTGTCTCAGAAAAGGATCAGGAACTCATGCCCCTGCGTGCCGTATTTCCGCAACAGGCGGTCTAATTATTTCTCGTACATCTCCTCCATCACCTTCCGGCCTACTTTGCGGGCTGAGAGCGGGTTTTGTCCCGTTATGAGACGCTCATCAACTTCAATGTGGGGCAAAAATGGAATTAGCCCCTTGCTGTAATGGTCCGATTTCTGACGAAGGGCGTCTTCCAGTAAAAAGGGCACTTCGTCGTCCAGGCGGGCAATTTTCTCTTCAAGGTTACAGAAACCCGTTACCTGCCGGTTGGAGAGCATGGCCGCGCCGTCGGAGAGTTGCACGTTGAGTAACCCACCAGTGCCGTGACCAACGGCGGCTATCATACCATTACTTTCATAGACCTGCCGGATAATCTCCTGCAATCGCTTGTTTTCAGGAAAGTCCCACAAAGCACCATGGCCACCCGCCAGATAGACAATCTGGTATTTAGCCGGATTCACGTCGGCGAGGGATAGCGAGTTATCGAGTTTTTGGCGGAACGCTGGGTTGTTATGCCATTTCTCGTTGGTGGTATCGCGCCGTTCAGTACTCCGTTCGTCAATGGGTACGGGGCCACCATTGGGGCTGGCAATGTCGTAGGGCAGGTTCCGGTCGGCCAGTTCATCGCAAAAGTGCGTGGCTTCGCTGAGCCACAAACCGGTTTTCTGCGACTTATTGGGAAAGCTGGCGTGACTGGTACATACGATGAGGGCGCGATAGATAGGATCCATGTCAGTGAACAGTTATCAGGAAGCAATTAGCAGTGAACAATCAGTAAAGGTAAGATTGTGGTAGCGAATCCTGTTAACTGTTGACTGCCTCAGATTTTCCGGGTCGATACGGGTCCTACTTCCAGATTCAGCACTCCGCGCGGACATACCGCCGAGCAAATGCCGCAACCCACGCACGACGACCGCACAATGTCCTGACCCTTCTGCGCGTAGGCCCGCACGTCGATACCCATTTCGCAGTAGGTTGAGCAGTTGCCGCACGAGATGCACTGGCCACCGTTTGTCGTGATCCTGAACCGCGACTTGAACCGCTGCACCAGCCCCAGATAAGCTGCCAGCGGACAGCCAAACCGGCACCAGACCCGATTGCCCATGAACGGATAAAAACCGGTACCCACCACACCGGCAAAGATAGAGCCGATGTACAACCCGTAGGTAGAGCGGACGCTGTCACTGTTGAGGAAACCCAGCACGGTATGTTCGCCCGTAAAGTAGGTGTACAGCACCAGCCCCGTCATCACCACGGCAAAGACCAGTACGCTATGAACTACAACGCGCTCAAACTTCCAGGCTTTCAGGCTTTTATCGGACAGGTGGCGATACGGATCGCCGAGGGTTTCGGCCAGACCACCGCAGCCGCAAACCCAGGAGCAGTACCAGCGTTTACCGTAGAAATAGGACAGCACGGGTACCACTATTACTGCCAGCACAATTCCCCAGACCAGCATAAAAATACCGAACGAACCGGCCTGAATTTTTTCGTCGATGCGGTAATCGAAAAAGAACGAATAGTCCAGCGGCCAGATGTTTTTCAAATCCTGATACGGCTGGTTGAGCCGCTGCATGATCTCGGGAATCAGGAAGGCGAAACAAAGCTGGAAGAACATGACCGAGGCCGTGCGTAGTTGCTGATACGGTACGTGCCGATAATGAATCAACATTCTGACGCCCATAACCAGGATCACGAGCGTGTACAGAAACCCGTACAGAAACCACTTGCTGGCAGGCCCTGTATTAAGTGCGCGGCTGATAGGATCGACCAGCAGTACCCAGTTGGTGAGGTATTCGGGATAGAAATACAGCGCGATGTAAAACCCAATCAGAAACACACCCAGACTGATGCCAATCCAGCCCCGGTTGGTGGCCGCACTCCGAAACAGCCGGTTATTATCAATACCCGGCATACGTTTCAGCCCCCCATAGGCATAAATCAGTCCGCCCAGCGTACTAAGGCCAAACGTAAGCCAGAACCACAGCCACGATCCGCTGCCAGTCAGCACACCCAGCGACGACGCCCGGGCGACCTCGAATGTGTAGTTGTCGTAAATAACTTTATCCCACGCTTTTTCGGCCTTCATCCTGTCATTATACTGATTGAGCGAAGCCCGAAAATCGCTGATAAATGACCAGTTATTTTCGTAAAGCTTATCAACCATAAACGCGGCCTGTTGCCGTACAACACCCTGGTGTTCAACTTTTATCGTACTGTCAATTACTGAGTCAGTGAGCCGAAACTGGCCCAGAGTGAGTACAAAAATCCAGCCCATAAAGCCGGTCAGGAACAACGCGAGGCCAGGCCATTTTAACCGTGTCATACTTATAGAGTTTCAGGAACAAGGTACGGCAATTATCGTCATGTTGAGAACCAGTAGTCTAAGCATAGATTGCTATCGACAAGACAAATATCGGCTCCGGTTAATCCGTTTCTGGTCAGTTAGCAGACAAACAAACCAATACAATGCGTAATGGGGTGGCAGCGGGATATTTCCGGCTACCACCCCATTACGCATTACTCACCCTACAGGCTACTTATTTCCTGTCCGCACAAACCGAATCTGCTTCACGCCAATTGAAATGCAACCCGGCAGTTTACAAGGCTCTTCAACAGGTGTTTGCACTACCGCAGGAGGAACAACTACAACTGGAGGAACAACAGGTGCCGGAGGAACAACGGGCGCGGGAGGAACAACGGGCGCCGGAGGAACAACGGGCGCTGGAGGAACAACGGGTGCGGGAGGAACAACGGGTGCGGGAGGAACAACGGGCGCAGGAGGAATAACAGGCGCAGGAGGAACAACGGGTGCTGGAGGAACAACGGGTGCTGGAGGAACAACGGGCGCTGGAGGAACAACGGGCGCAGGAGGAACAACGGGCGCAGGAGGAAGAACAGGTGCTGGAGGAACAACCACAACCGGGGGTTGGGCTATAGGCGGATCCACTATCGGCTCAGAGCTGGAATCGGGTCCGTTTTCCGACATGGCGATCCACTCAAGCTGAAGCGACCCATTCACAGCGGGGCCATCGGGGTTGGCCTGTAGCTGAATCTGTCCGATGAGCTGATTTGTCCAATTACCGTTCTGACTCAGATCAATGGTATAGTTATGGAACTGACCATCGTTCTTGACGGGGAAATTCACGTAGCGGTTGGGTACGGAAAGAATAGCCGGGTCGCTGGCACGGCGCCACATCATCCGCATCGTGGCGTTTGGATCGGCGGTATTATTATTTTTGAATGCAGCGCGTATTACAATTTTCGGCACCTGCCGGCCAGGCCAGGACACAAACGGCGATTTGATATGATCCTGCGTATAGTTATTGATCCTAATATCGAGTTTACCGGCAATGGGCCAGCCGGTATCCTGCGTGGAGTGATAATACCACCCCTTTCGCGAATTATCGAACCGGTAGTTGGGGCCGGGAGCAGGCCGGGGCTGCGCGTTGATGTGCGACCGGATCTCGGCTAAATTCCCAACCACAAACTGGTAGTCCCACTCGTGTACGATGTTGTGATCAAGCAGCACAAAGTTGGTAGCGGCAATGTACGATGTTTCCGAGTCAAACTCGCCGTCCGATATTTTCCCTCCAAAAAAGCCTTTTTTCCAGTCGTAGTTTCCCGGCACGTACAGGCCCACGCCATAGCCATTGTCATTCAGGGAAGCCATCCATGGTTCGGTTGGGTATATATCACCAAACTCAACTAGCTGCCTGGGCGGATCGGCGAAAAACTTGTCAGTACCTGCGTTGGTAAACGGTTGTGAACCCCGGTAGTAGTACATATTTCGGAAGTTCCCGTTCATATACAGACAGGGCATTTCCTGCTGCCGGGCTTCATATTGCGTCTTATCCTTGCGGAACATCACCACGCGGGCGTGTACTTTCACAACGCTGCCGTCCAGCCGAAGCCAGTGTTCTATAGTAGCTTCACCGGGTTCATTATTGATAGCAAACTGATTAGGAATACACTTGACATACAACAGGTTATCCTGTTTTTCGAAGGCAACTATCTTCGAAGGATTCTCCCAGACATCACCCGTCTGAATAGGGTTCCAGCCCAACCCAACCCACGCTTCGGCTCCGTTTTTAGAATAATCTCTTGGACCGCTGTACAGGGCAATCTGTGCCTGTCGGCCCAGATCATCATTATTAATCATATTTTTCGTTTGAACCATCCCCCCCCGGTTGTTCAGGAAGGCCAGATACGTAATGGCTCCACCATAATTGAGGTCTATACCAACTTCTATCCGGTCATTTTTAATGGTTCTTAGTCCATCGCCAGTACTGCTGGCGCGGGTTCGGGGTAGAGACTTTACCGGGCCGGGTGAGCGAACTTGCCCCCAAACCACCGGTGTTGTCAGAAGACTGAAAAGAAAAACCGCGCAAAAAAGTCTTGCTGAACTACGGGCAAAAATTGTAGTGCAAAATTCATTTGACATAGCAAATGGGGTTGTTATGGAATACGGATGGGCTGCATTTGGGTTCCCCACTAATTGTATGCCAAATTTACACTTACCGCCTTAGTTGATCGTATTTTTTTACCAGTCGGTCTTAAATTGGCTCATTTTGCTTTCTTTTTCTCCCGATTGTATCAATATCCGGTGCCGGAACGTAACGCGCTGACCGGCGGGTAGCCTGTAGTTCATGGCCGGAGCCTTACCATTGGTAAATACCGATGGCCCCAGCGGATTAGCGGCAAACAGTCCGTAGCCCCGTGCGTGCCAGTACGTTGGATAGCCAATATTTTGGGGATGATCCTGAATCACAACGGCAACGGACTCCTGATTTAGGGTACCGGTCAGGCTCACCCAGCGGGCGCGGCTGCCCCATACGGCGTCGCCCTCAACCCCTTCGCTACTGCGGTAGTGACCCGTTACACCGGCATTGTTCAGTGCCGGTACGTTTGTAGCCATACCCTGCGCGTCGGTAAAGACTTCGGGGTTGGTACTTGGTTGCTCCAGCTGCCGGGCCATA
>JBBRUB010000186.1:0-6820 GCA_038248175.1 Cytophagales bacterium
CTTCTCCTTAAAATTCACGGGTCTTCAACTGAAGCGGCTCACGTCATTGTACCGTGAATTTTAAGGAGAAGAGAACATTTTCATTAAATATATTGAGTGTAAAGCCAGCATAATACTGACCAGCAGATAATATTTCTACCTTCCTGTTATTTACGGTACGAACAAAGTACCTACGTGGCACCAAATTTTGTAAAGGCCCATATATTGGAATTTCGTATTGCTGACCTAATTGAGTCTGCCAGTGAACACGATAAGTCAGCGTGGTTTTAGGTGGCAGGATAATGCCGCCCGGAGTTATAGCTATTACAGCATCTGGAGGAATATTATCAATGGGCTTGCCCATGCTGAGGTAGGCACCACTGGTATTCACTCTTAATACCTCAAAAAACTGACGATTCTCAAGCAGAAAAATCCATGAAAGCCGTTGCTGTTGTAGAGGTCCGATAAGCGAGGTATTCAGCGTATCGTCACTCACGTTTCGGAGAACGAACGAAAGCTGAAAGTTTTCGCCCGTTTTGAATGTGTTCTGCGGTTGCCCATCCATATTCAGCACTTCGTAGGCCCCCCACAGCTTGTCATTGATGGCCACGCCGTTGCGCAGCAGTGGCTCCGGCTCCTTCGGGGTACAACCGCCCAACCAGCCGATCAATACACTCACCCCTATCCATACGCTACGCCTGTTCATAGCCGTCCTGATTAATATGCCCTGCTAACGTACTATTTATTCATAGTAACATCAAATTAAATGGTAGTCTTTACGACCTGAACGGTAACACGAATACCCATAATAAGTTGGCTCGGTACATATTGACTAATACAGATAAAATTTGGCACTATGTTAGTTTCGCCTGTTTTAATTCTGGTGACATACCAAAGCGGGCTTGTTTTGGCGGTTTTTTAATCGCCCGGCAAGCTGTACTTTTGCGATTCAGTTCACTAAATAAATTATATGTTATGATAAAACGCTTACGAATTCTCCTCCCGCTGCTCGCGCTGCTGATGCAGGTGAGCTACGCGCAGACCCGCCAGGTTACGGGCCGGGTTACCTCTGCCGACGACAATGCCGGACTGCCGGGTGTGTCGGTCAGTGTCAAAGGCGGCCCTGCCGGTACCCTCACCGATGCCAGTGGCAACTACGCCCTTAGTGTGGACAATAACACTACGCTGGTGTTCAGCTTTATTGGCTTTGCCACAACCGAACAGCCGGTGGGCAACCGTTCAACTATCAACCTGACCCTGCAGACCGACATCCGCAGTCTGAACGAGGTGGTCGTAACGGGTTACGGTCAGCAGATCAAACGCGACCTGACGGGCAACATCGCCAAGATCAAGCAGTCCGACATTCAGGATATTCCCGTGGCTACCTTCGATCAGGCCATTCAGGGTAAAGCCGCCGGGGTGCAGGTCAATTCGGGCAGTGGCAAACTCGGTCAGGGTATTCAGGTGCGGGTGAGGGGCCAGTCGTCGGTGTCGGCGTCCAACCAGCCGCTGTACGTGATTGACGGTACGCCCGTTACGACCGACAACCTCTCGATTAACGACGCCACAACCAACCCGCTGTCTGACATCAATCCGTCGGATATCGAGAGTATCGAAATTTTGAAAGATGCTTCGGCGGGGGCTATTTACGGCTCGCGGGCGGCCAATGGCGTGGTACTGATTACCACCAAAAAGGGCAAGGCCGGTAAGACCAATGTGAACATCAGTGCGCAGTACGGAGCCAGCGAACCCACCCGCAAGCTCCAGTTTCTGAACACCGACCAGTACGTAAATTTTTACCGGCAGGCAGCCGCCAACTCCGACCGTATCGACGAAATTCCCACTGCCGACCCGGATTCGTACACCTCGTACATGGAAAATTTCTTTGAGACGCAGGGGCTGGGAACATTTGGCACGGCCAATCAGGCCAACACCAACTGGGGTGATCTGGCCTACCAGCAGGCACCCTATCAGCAGTACGACGTGAACGTAAACGGCGGTACCGACAAAACCACGTTCTACATGTCGGGTCAGATTCTGGACCAGAAGGGTATCCTGATCGGTAACGCCCTGACACGCTATTCGGGCCGGATTAACCTGAGCCACAAAATTTCGGACCGGGTGCTGGTGGGCTTCAACACGGGCCTGACCCGCACACTCAACCAGCGGCTCTCCGGCGACCGCCAGTTCGACAATCCGGTGCAAATGGTGGCTCTGCCGCCCATGACGCCGTCAATTGACCCAACTACCAGCCTGCCGGTAGGAACGCCCCCCGGCGACATCAGCGTGCCGTACTATTACAACCCGATTGTAAACCTTGGCAACACGATTTTCAACACCACCGTTTACCGCAACATCAGCAACGTATTCGGTCAGGTGAACATCGTAAAGGGGCTGAACTTCCGCACCGAGTTTGGTCTCGACGTGCTGAATCAGCAGGAAGAGCGGTACTGGAACAGCAAAGCGCAGCGCAATACGGGTATTCCGGGCGGAGAGGGCCAGAGCCGGTCTGTGCGGGTAGAGAACTACACAACCAATAACTTCTTCAACTACAATACTACGTTTGGCCGCAGTACACTGGACGGCGTAGTGGGTATGTCGTACCAGCAGTCGCAGCAGAAAGCGGTGCTTGCCATTGGGCAGGATTTCCCGTCCGATGCGTACCGGCAACTTATCAGCGCGGCCCGCAAAACCGAGGCCAGAACTACCCAGACCGATTACAGCTTCCTGTCATACTTCATGCGGGCCAACTACAAGTTTGCTGATCGCTACCTGGTGGGTCTGAGCGGACGTATCGACGGGTCGTCGCGCTTTGGTCAGGACAGCCGCTACGGTTTCTTCCCGGCGGTATCGGCGGGCTGGGTATTGTCGGAAGAGAATTTCCTGAAGAACAGCAACGCCGTAAGTTTCCTGAAGCTCCGCGCCAGCTATGGACGCACGGGTAACGCTGAAATACCCAACTTCCCGCAGTTGGGTCTGTTCACCGGCGATGCGGCTTATGCCCAACTGCCCGGTCAGCGACCCTCGCAGTTGGCTAACCCCAACCTGAAATGGGAAACTACCGACCAGGCCGATATTGGTATTGACTTTGGCTTCCTGAACAACCGTATAAACGGCGAAATCGACTATTATAACAAACAAACGTCGGGACTGCTGCTGAACGTGAACGTACCAGGTACCACCGGCTTCTCAACGCAGTTTAAAAACGTAGGTAGCTTAGAGAACAGAGGCTTTGAGTTTGTGCTTAACACCGAAAATACAACTGGTGCCTTCCGCTGGACTACCAGCCTGAATGCCGCCACCAACCGCAATAAGATCACCAATCTTCAGGGGCAGATCATTGAGGGCGGGCTGAACGCCATGAGCCGCGCCGTTGAGGGCCAGCCATTGGGTGTGTTCTTTACGCCCGAATACGCCGGAGTTGATCCGGCTAACGGCGACGCTATCTGGTACCTCAATACAACCAACGCCGATGGGTCGCTGGACCGGACCACGACCAACCGCTACAATCAGGCGCAGCGTGTGGTAGCGGGTAGTCCGCTGCCGAAGTGGACGGGGGGCGTTACCAACACCTTCAGCTACAAAGGCTTTAGTTTGAGCGTTTTCTTTACGGGTGTATTTGGCAATGATATCAACTTCTTCGGCGTAGGTCGGTTCTCGTCGGCCAACGGGCGGTTTGAAGACAACCAGACCGTGAACCAGCTGGCGGCATGGACACCCCAGAATACCGACACGCAGGTGCCCGAAGCGCGGCTGTTCTTCAACAACGGTGCGCAGCCATCGAGCCGGTTTATCTTAGACGGTTCCTACGTGCGGCTCCGCAACGCCACACTGGCCTATAACCTGCCCAAAACGCTGGTAAGCCGGGCCAAACTCAGCAACGTGCGCGTGTTTGTGACGGGCCTGAACCTGCTCACCTTTACCAACTACGCGGGCTGGGACCCCGAAGTAAACGCCGACGACGTGGTGTCGAATATTGCGCAGGGTTATGACTTTTATACCGCTCCACAGGCGCGTACCATCACCGGCGGTATCAACATTGGTTTTTAATCAACCGACAAACAGAATCAGATTATGAACACACATATTAAAAACAGCCTGCTGATTGGGGTTGGCGTACTATGCCTGACGGCCTGTGCCGACCGGCTGAACGTACAGCCTACGCAGGACATTGACGCCACACAGGCCCTGGCCAGTGAGCAGGACGTGCAGATTACCCTGACGGGTGCCTACGACGGCATCGGCGACGGAAACGTCTATGGTGGAGCCATTCAGTACACTGGCGATCTCCTCGGCGACAACCGGGATGTGGTCTTTGGTGGTACGTTTACAACACTGGACGAACTATGGCGTAAAACCATCACGACGACCAACGTTGACGTGCGCGATTTGTGGCTCGATAGTTACCGGGCCATTAACCGGGCCAATACCGTACTGGCCAACTTAGACAAGGTCAGCGAGACCAATCGGCCCAGCATTGAGGGGCAGGCACGGTTTATCCGGGGGGTGCTCTACTTTGAACTGGTTAAGTCTTTTGGCAAGAGTTTTAACGACGGTACGCCCGCCCAGAATCTGGCCGTGCCGCTGGTGCTGACTCCCACCGGTAGTGTTACCGAAGCCGATAACCGCACCCGTAACAGCGTGGCTGAAGTCTATGCGCAGGTACTGGACGACCTTACCAAAGCTGAGCAGTTGCTGCCTAAGAACCCCACCGGCGTTTTCAAAACCGCCCTGATTGGCAATGCCGGAGCCGCCACCAAAGGAGCTGCGCAGGCCATGCTGGCGCGGGTGTATCTGCAGCAGCAGAATTTTGCCGGTGCCCGCGATGCCGCCAACCGCGTTATTATGGACGGTACGTTCTCGCTGGCCCCTACTTTTGCCGATGTCTTCAACGATACCTCGCCCGAGCAAATTTTCAAGATCGTGGTAACGGATCAGGATGGCGTCAACAACCTGAATACGTTCTACGCGTCGAACCGCAATTCGGGCCGGGGCGACATTCGGATACAGACCAAGTTTCTGGACCTGTACGGCACGACCGACGTGCGGGGCAGCTTTATTACGCGGGTCAACAACAACGTGTTCACCAGCAAATTCAACGACCTCTACGGCGACGTGCCGGTGGTGCGGCTGGCCGAGATGTATCTGGCCCGCGCCGAAGCCAACCTGAGGCTCAGCACCAGCGTAGGAGCCACCCCACTGGCCGATGTCAACCGCATCCGCGCCCGGTCAAGAGCCACTCAGCTCACTGCCGTTACACTGGCCGCTATTTTGCTGGAGCGTCGGCTCGAACTGGCATTTGAAGGACAGCAGGTTGCCGATATCAAACGCACGGCGGGTACTGTGGGCAGCACGGCCTTCAATGCCAACAATCTGGTACTACCCGTGCCACAGCGCGAGATCGACACCAACAAGAGTCTGGTGCAGAATCCGGGCTATAACTGATTGGAAGATCACAAACAGGCTCTTCTAACCAAAAGGAGACCGAACCAATGTGGTTCGGTCTCCTTTTTTTATTCAGTAGAACCCGCCGATGCCACTCTAAAAATCGCCGGAATAAAACGGGCTGAACACGTAGTAAAGTAAGTGCTGTCTCGTTTGGCGCGTTTGGGGGCTGTTTCGATGTACAGCACAAACCGCTTCAGTGGCTCGGTTTCGCGGGTCCATTCTTTGTAGGGCCGTTCGCGGGTATAAAGCCTGTCAACTTCCCGGATATGTACCGATTTGATGTCTTTCGGTGTAGCAGCTAATCCATTGATGTACAAGTCGATATTTTCTTCATAATCGTCAAGCAAAACCAGATGCTCGTTTTTTGTACGTCCGACAAACGCCTTTTTGTCATGAAAAAACGTGGCTTCCAGCAACTTGTTCATAGAAAAAGTGTGCGATGAGCCGCCGGGTTCATCAGATACGGCGTTGGCAGTCATATACTGCTCCCAATCGTGGTGGAGCGAGTCGGCTGGAGGAGACTGGTGCGTTGTGCCAATCAAAATTCGGTACGTTTCGTGTGTAGCATTAGCACCGGGCACGTTGGGTTGTTTCTCATAGATGAACAAGTCGCTTACAGAATCGAACAGAAGAGTAGCGAGGAGAGAAGCATCTGTTTCCTGCCCGTTGACAAACAGCTTTACACTCGACATATCAATGTTTTTCAGAGCCAGTTTACCTTGCCGTAGGCACAGAATGCGGGGATAGTTATTTATAAAGAAAATGCTCACTTTCCGTCCGGAAATGATTCGGCTCTGCTTAGGCGGATTGGCCATAGATGACTGTCGAAACCAAGCTATTTCCTGTTCTATTTCGTTGGCCAGTACCCGCGTGGCATTGACGGGGCGGAACGTAACCCGGCTTCTGTCAAAGGCAAGAAGTTCGTCATCCTGTGGTTGCTTATGCCGACATGCCAGCCCCATCAACCCCAGCATACCTGCCCACAACACGTACCGCGCCCAAACCGAAGGGCCGGAGCCACGCCGATTCATCATGCCAATGCGTTGCTTCAGTCCTGAACTGCCGAAGCTATTGCAAAGAACAGCACGGCCACCCGCTAGGCTGACTTTTACCAGATTATACTGGTACGCCCGCGCGTCGATGCCTTCGTTCAGCACGGCGCGGTCAGCGGCAAATTCGAGGGTTTGGTACAGCAGGTGCCGAAACAGATACACGGCGGGGTTGAACCAGAGAAAAATGCTCAATACCTCAGCCGCCAGCATATCCATACTGTGCCGCGCCCGCACGTGTACACGCTCGTCCCCACGCGCTTCTTCCATCAGGGTCCGCAGTCAGCAAGACAAAAGGCTGCACAGTGACCGTTTGTAGTTTCTTCCGTCCGCACCCTTTGCAC
>JBBRUB010000187.1:0-6807 GCA_038248175.1 Cytophagales bacterium
ACGGGTGCAATTCAAATTGTCGCTTTCGTTCCTTAGCTTAGGGTATGCATAACGAAACGGCCCTGCCCTTCAGCGAAGAAGAGTATGTAGCTTTAGCCCGCCAAAAATACAGCGAACTCAAAGCTCTCAAAAGTAAGCCCACATTCTATGACTATGAGAAGTCATTTGAGGAGATTTGGCTCGATTTGGGAAGACAAGTTCTGGAAAAGAGTCTCAGTCAGGTGCCAACTGACCGTCGTAAAAAAAAAAGATGAAAACGCGCTTCGGAGCAATACAAATTGCTAATAGTGAGCCATTTAGCAAACACATTAATGGGTTTGGTATCAGTCCGTATTTGCAGGAAAAACTCGTTTTCCTCGGCCAATTCGAGGTTTATCAACAGGCTTCGGAATTGGCGCAAACCATGCTCGGTGTGGCTGTTGGCCCCAGTCAGATTGACCGGCTAACCAGCCATTATGGAGCCGCTATTGACGCCGATTTAGATCAGCCAGCGCCAGTGAAGGAACCACTAATGACCCCAACAGGTGTCGTTTATGCCCAAGCTGACGGAGCCATGCTGTTGACTGACGAAGGCTACAAGGAAGCTAAACTGGCCCGTATTTTTGGGGCAACGTCCCTAAGAAAAAGCGTCGTTGACGAGCGGGGTGGCCAGATCGAATCGTCAATTTTTGTGGGCCATTTAGGAACCGCTGCCGATTTTAAGCAAAAGGTACAGGCCCAGTTAGATCCCCATAAGTCCTTAGGAGAAGACTTGGTTTTTGTCAGCGACGGGTCTGTCTGGCTTCGCCAGATGATGGAAAGTTCATACCCTGAAGCTACGCTGATTCTGGATATCTATCATGCTCTGGAACACATTGGGGACGCAGGAAAAGCGGCTCTGGGAACAGGCAAACTGGCATCTGATTGGTTTAAGATTCAGCGTAATCTCTTGTTAGATAGTTGCTTAGATAATATTTTGACCAATCTGAAGGACTTGCCAACTACGTCCACCTTACCAACTTCGGTGTGTACTTATTTAGAATCGAATCGCGACCGAATGGACTATAAATCGTATCGAAAGCGGGGCTTACTGATTGGGTCTGGTGCCATCGAATCCGCTCACCGGACGGTGATGCAACGACGTTTGAAGCGGTCGGGGCAACGCTGGAGTATCAAGGGTGCGCAGCGTGTTCTAAACTTGCGTGTCTGCCTGATGAGTAACCGATGGGATCTGGTTCGTCAACAAGTTGAACCAATCAACTATGCGATGGCAGTGTAGCGACAATTTGAATTGCACCCATATGGTTACCCAAGTAACCCGAGTAATTTTTACGAAAAACTCAGTCTGAAGAACTACAAGCCATGATCGAATTTTTGGAAACTTACCTAGGATTTAACATGATGGGTAGCAGTTTATATGTCTATAATATTGTGTTGAACCTTAGGCAAGTTTCCATTACCCTTCTGTTCGCATCAATTCTATATTTGTTAGCAGGGTGTGATAACTCAGATTCTCGTTGGCGTGTTATGTCAATAGATGATTCTTTAGCAGTTGTAGAAGAAACAACTAATCTTTTTTCTGATTCGTGCATTCCTGAATGCTGGCCAAGAAATTTTTCTGATAATAATAAATATAATAAATATAAAGCGTATCTGTGGAATGGTACATTTACAGAAGGTATTAAAATGAGGAGTTCTGAGAAACTGTTTCGAAAGAATTTTTCAGACATTGACACTTCTTATTATGAAATTATTGACCATTTTTCGGAAGTAGATATACAAGAAATAGATATTAATAATATTAAATATCTATCTAATAAATTTGTTGAAGTCGTTCTTGTAGATAAATTACAAAATAAGATGGAAGATTACGATCTTGGTTATTTGAAAATTTCTCCTGTTGTAATAAATATCATAGGCACCAAAGGAGTTTTCTTTTATGAAATAAGCGGTAATAATAGATCTTCTTGGTTAGTTTGCATAGAGAAAAAACAAAAGAGATGGGTAATTATAAGTAAATCTCGAATCAGTATTTCATAACACATGTTAGAAATAGGGAAGACCATTAATGGTCTTCCCTATTTCCTTCACTGTCTCACTACCCGTCGCCTGAACACCTTATCGCCGAGTTTGACTTCGATGATGTACATGCCGCCGGGGGCGGTTCTTAAGTCGATGGGGTGCTGGAAGGTGTCGGTGGTTTTCTGCGCTTTTTGCCGGAATAGCTCCGCGCCGGTCAGGCTGCGGACGGTGAGCGTAACCGCGCCCCGCTGCGGGTTAGTGAACGAGACCATCATCTGCCCGTCGCTGGGGTTGGGGGTGATGGTCAGGGCGGGTTCTACGGGTTCGGGAGCCGCTGTTACTGTTCCGGCCCGCACGTTAACGGTTACAACCGCCGAGGTGCTGCACAGGTCCGCGCCACTGCCTGCTGATACGGTGTATGAAGTCGTTTGTGAAGGCGAGGCCACTACCTGCGGCCCCAGGTTGGTGTTCAGCCCTGCCCCCGACCAGCTAAAGACGCTGGCACCCCGCGCGTTGAGCGTAACGGTCTCGCCGGGACTGATAAAGATAGCCGACGATGCCACCTGCACCGACGACTTCATACCGATGCGGGCCGTAATGTTGTGGGCCACGTTGATACCCAGGCTATCGGCGTAGCGTAGCCAGTCGCCCTGCCGGTTCTGCCGCCAGGACGTAGCAAAGGTCGATTCGCCGTTAGCTGTCGTAACCAGTGCAACAGTATCGCCAGTTGCGTAGGGGAAAATAACGCCGACGTGATAGGGAAGGCCGCTCAGCGGTACATTCCGCTCAAAAGTCACGACCGTGGGGCGGTTGTTTGCTACGTCGGCCAGGATGTCGCGGAGGGGTACGTCTTTCTGCTCCAGAATGGCACCGGGTCCGTTCTGAAAGCCGCGCCCGTTCCAGACCGTTACCGTCACTACCGACTCTGTAGTGGCTCCACGAATGGCTTTTGCCACGCCGAATCTGATGGCGGTTCCGGCGAGATTATTGTAGTTGAGTTCGTTCTGGAAAAACTCCGACACCGCCTGCGACCGTTTGCTGTTTTGCCCGGCCAGATAGCCCGTGCCGCCCACCTCGCGCAGGACAGTGGGCGTTCCGTTAAAATTGGTCAGTTCGGCGCACAAGCCGGAATTCAGCACCTCGATGTACTGCTCCCGCACCAGCGGCTCCGACGTACCAATACTGTTGGTCACGCGCAGCGTAACACGGTAGCGGCCCGGCTGATTGTAGATAACAACCGGGTTCTGCTCGGCAGACGTAGCCGGATTACCGCCTTCAAACGTCCATTCCCAGCGCGTGGGGAAATTGCCCGATAAATCGTTGAACCGTACCGACCCGCCCAGCAACGTCCGCTGACTGGCCGCCCGGAAGTTAGGAATGGGCGCGGCTGCAACCTGCGTACCGCAAACGTTGGAGGTGATCAGGCTAACCCGGCGCGGGCTGAGGTCCATAACGGCCCGCATCCGCGCTTTCTGACCGAGGGTGAAGATATTAAAACAGCCATCGTCCGAGTAATCCATGTAGTTCTGTACCATGTTGGTACTTCCGCAACTTACGCGCCCGATCTGGCAGCCACGGCTCTCGGAGGCCTGGTTGGGCGTATCGTCCACAAAGTCATTGCCGCAGTTGGCGTCGCCCCAGATATGGCGCAGACCCAACCAGTGGCCGACTTCGTGGGTCATGGTGCGTCCCAGATTGTACGGTGCCTGCATGTTGGGGAAATTGCCCTTCTCAGAATTGCCAAACGAGCGGTACGTAACCACCACACCATCTGTACTGGCTGGCGACTCGGTTGGAATCCCCTGGAGGTTTGACTGGCTCGGAAACTGCGCGTAGCCCAGCAGCCGGTCGGCACTGTCAAAATCCAGCACCCACACGTTGAAATACTTGTCGGGATCCCAGAACGTACTGGGTTTCAGAACACCTTCGATGGCGTCGCGGCCCCAGGTGGCGCGGCTCCCGTTGTAGCGGTCAATGCCCGGCTCGGCCATAGTGCGGCCCTGCCGATCAACGGCGGCTAAGCAAAACTCGATCTCGATGTCGGCACCTACGGGGCTGTCGTTGAAACCCCGTGTACGGGGTTGACGCCGGAAATCTTCGTTGAGCGTCAGGATTTGACTCTGCACCTGTGCCTGACTGATGTTGCGCCCCGTACCTACCGCTTCGCCATTGTGTACCACGTGGACAATGATGGGGATGGTAACCACCGGCGCGGCCACCCGCCCGGCTTTGGCCTGGGCTTTCAACGTGGCGATGCGCTTTTGCAGCACCTGCTCAAAATCGTTCAGGCTACCTAATTGCGGAAATTTAGTCCGCAGCAAACTGTCCATTTGCATGGTAGCGCACTGCTCCGGGCTTGGCGGTAGCGTCTGCGCCAGCGCGGCTGTACCGAGGCTAATCAGGAGGGTTAGATAAAGTAAAGTTTTCATCACGAGTTTGTTGTGTTTGTCGGGTTGAGCATTTTGTCATGCTGAAGTATGAGGAACCTCTTTGTAGAGAAAGTTTGCTTGTGATAGAGGTTCCTCATGCTTCGGAATGACAAAAAACCGAGTACTCCCTACTTCGTCGATACTGAGTTGAGCGTAAAGCGGTAGCTGGCGTCGATGTCGGGGAAATAGTACTCGATGGTCATCACGGTGCCGGTGAGGTTTTTGATGGTCCACGGAAACCTACCGTTCAGAATAGGCAGGTAAAACTCAGCGGTAGCGTTGGCGTTGATAAGCGTCCAGCTATCGGTCAGATAAATGTCAGGATCACCTGCTGCGCATTTGGTAGCACCCTCACTGGCTTCGACCTTGCGTTCGTCGCCCGCATAGAACGTAATCAGGTCGTCGTAAATGCAGGGGTTGATACGTGACTGCGCCACCGGAATGACGCCACTCCCAACGCCTTCGTCAAAAATTTGCAGCGAAACGGTGCGCCAGGTTTTCTGGTTCACGCCAGTCAGCAACTGGCTGTACGTGGGTTTTATGGGTTCTATTTTTTCCGAACAGCCGCTAAGCAGCCAGCCAACCGCCACCGGAACAAACAGAAATCGAAGCAGAAGACGTGTCATTGGGGCGTATAGGTTTGGTTGAACAAAAGAGTGGTGTCGCGCGTGGCACTGATTTTGGTTTTGATCTGTAGATTCAGGGTAATCTTCCGGTCGCGGGGGTTCCAGGCTCCGTTGCCTTTCAGCGTGTCGGTTGAGGCAAGTTCAGGGTTGCTCTGCGGAGGTATCGTAATGGTATTATCGCCGTTGTCAATAAACCGAAGCGCTGGTTTGATGGCGTTGAAATTCAATAGCCCCAAATTCCAGTTGCTGAGCGTGTACGTTTTGCAATCGCTGCTGCTAATATCGATATTGGGTACGCTGATCGCCTGGCCGCCCAAACGCGCCGTACCCGTGTATGACCCGCCAAACAGACATTCGTCGTTGATGACCAGCCGCATTGACTTACCCAATGCCCCCGCCGGACCCAGCCCAATCTGCAGCGTAGCGGGCTGAACGCCTGTCAGCGTAAACGTGAGCGTTCGGGATTCCAGAATGTTGTTGGCGTTGTTGATGAGTTTCACCCCAATTTCACCAAAACTCTTGTTGGCCGGAATAACCACCGTACCCGTTTCGCCCTGAATCTGGTACTCGCGCCCGGAGCGGGCGTTGCCGCTGAGGGTATAGCTAACCCGGATTGGCTCTTTCAGCACCGGCCCTACGTTATGCACCCGAACCAGAATCACGGGCGAGTAGCTTTCGCGGAAGGTCAGCGAGGAGTCGGTGAAGCGCACAAAATACGGCCCCTCAAACGTCCGGTCAATATCCTGTTTATCGCAGCCCACCGCCAGTCCAACGAGGGTAACGGCCACGAGCCAGACGGTCAGTTTTTGTTTCATTGGATAGGTTGTTTTTCTGTTTTGTCATTCCGAGGAATGAGGAATCTCTTTCTAATTAGAAGGTTGCTCGACAAAGAGATTCCTCGTTCTTCGGAATGACATAAAATTAATAGCCCGGATTTTGTTTGCCTGCCAACGCAGGGTTTTGCTGAATTTCGGATTGTGGTATTGGCCAGAGTTCATACGTACTCTGCCAGTTGGGCGAGAACGCCGACATTACGGCCTGCGCCCGGCCCGTGCGCACAAGGTCGTACCAGCGGTGTCCCTCAAACGCCAGTTCATACACCCGTTCCTGTTCTACGGCCAGCAGCACGTCGGCCTGGCTGGTGGCGGCAATGTTGGCGGCTTTGGCGCGGGTTCGCAATACGTTCAGGTCGGCAATGGCTCCGTTGGTGCCGGTTAGTCTGCCCTGCTGCGCCCGTGCTTCGGCCCGAATCAAATATATTTCGGCCAGCCGCATCAGCACAATGTTGTTGTTGTCTTCCGACGCCGTACCGTATTTCCTGACTGTCCAGCCGTTGTCATTACCGCGCAGGTTGGTCGTGCTGAAACCAATAGTCTGCTGCCGCGTGCCGGCCTGAATTGCAGTAAGCTGGACAATCAACTGGTTGGACGGAATCACCTCCCGCCGACCCACCAGTAGGTTGTTCAGCGCGAAGTTGCCCGTTCCCGGATCGTCGGACAGGGCGTAGCCTACCTCCAGAATCGACTCCGACGTAAAGTCTTTCGTGATTACGTCGATATAGTTGGGTTGCAGCGTGTAAATGCCCGATGCAATCACCTGCCCGGCCAGTTGTTCGGCCTGCGCCCAGTTTTTCTGGTAGAGATAAAAACGGGCCAGAGCTGCGCGGCAGGTGGTGTGGTTGGCGTAGGTACCGTTGGTGATGGCGTTGGTCGAGGCTGATGTTACAGCGGGCAGATCGGTCAGGGCGGCCT
>JBBRUB010000188.1:0-6799 GCA_038248175.1 Cytophagales bacterium
AGCCGCCGAGAGCCATGCCCAGTGTTTTCTGGTGTTTGATACGCTGCTCGCTAAACTGCCGGCGTGTAGGTGTCTCATCGTTGCGCTGCGCCGTGGCCGACGTGCCGAGCAATACCGAACCGGCAGCAACGAGCAATTTTTGAATAGGATTCATGGTTGGCTATTTACCTATCAACCCCGGATTCCGGGCCGTTGTTTACGGGTGCAAACGTATCCGCGTAGCCGGGTCGTTCGCGTTGGTCAGCTCACGGAGGTCGGGGGCGGTGAGGAGTTGTACGGGGTTATTCAGCAGGATTTGCCGGGGCGAAATTTCTCCATTTTCCACGGCCTGCCGCGCCACCGGGCCAAACGCGGGTTCGTAAATGCCGAGCAGGGGTTCGGGGAGCTGACCATCAGAATCCAGAAAGACGGTTGCCAGCTTTTCAGGGTCGCGACCAGCCAGCAGCGCATCGAGGGAGAGATTGGTCAGTAATGGCAGATCGCAGGCCACCACGAACCACGCGCGGGTGGGATTGCAGAGAAAGGCCGACAAGATACCGTCGAGCGGGCTGTTGAGATTATACGCATCCACGATGCTCATGGCCTGCTCGGCTTCGGTCAGGCCCATCCACTGCGGGGTGTTGACCGACCAGAACACCCGGTTGCAATACGGCTGTAACAGTTCGGTTACGTGGTCGCGCTGGGGTTTGTCATGGTAAACAAGCAGCGATTTGTCGGTGCCCATGCGCGTACTGCGCCCGCCCAGCAACACCAGGCCGTTCGGTAAGTCATGCTCATCCGTCGCGTTTAAAATCCCGTTTGCCACCCGTTTTTTCGATTAGTTTGGTTTCGCGAATGATAATATCGTGCGACATCGCCTTGCACATATCATAAACGGTCAAAGCAGCCACTGTCGCGCCCACAAGGGCTTCCATTTCCACGCCGGTCTTTCCTTCGGTCGATACCAGACAGTCGATAATGGCGTCGGTATCGGTCGTTGTGACGGTGATCTGGCAGTTGTCCAGGCCGAGCGAATGACAGAGTGGAATCAGGTCATCGGTACGTTTGGCGGCCATTGTACCGGCAATGATGGCGGTCTGAAACACGGGGCCTTTTTTGGTCTGAATATCCGTACCCGCTTTGTTCAGATGCTGCATAATGTCAGTACCCAGCGCAACGGTGCTGCGGGCGCGGGCAGTCCGGCGCGTAATGGATTTGGCCCCCACGTCAACCATAGCGGGGTTATTTTCGGGATTAATATGAGAAAGCATCTTTTGAGTTATGAATTATGAGTTATATGTTGTGATCGGACTGGCGCACCAGTTCTTCCGGTGTACGGCTATTCGAATCAGCAAAATTCATAACTTATAACTCATAATTCATAACTTAATCTATGCTCTCCGTTTCAGAAGCCACCAGTATCATCAAGCAACATCAACTTACGCTGCCCACCGAGACGGTTTCGCTCACCGACGCCACCGGGCGGGTGCTGCGAGAAACCGTCCGGGCCGACCGTGATTTTCCGCCCTTCGATCGGGTAGCGATGGACGGCATTGCCATTCGTTTTGCCGACTACGAAGCCGGACAACGAACATTCCACATTACAGGGATGCAGCGCGCCGGGCAGGAGCAGCAACGGCTGTCTGATGCCGGAACCTGTCTCGAAGCCATGACCGGGGCCATGGTGCCCGCTGGGGCCGATACCATCGTGCGGTACGAAGATATTACCCTTACCGATGGACAGGCGATAGTGTTGATCGACAGCGTTCAGCAAAATCAGAGCATCCATTATCGGGCCACCGACCGGCACGCGGGCGATGAACTGCTGCCCATCGGTACCCGGCTCGGCCCCACCGAAATTGCCGTAGCCGCATCGGTAGGCATGGCTGTGCTGACCGTGACGGCGCTGCCCCGCGTAGCATTGATCTCGACGGGTGATGAGTTGGTCGATGTGGCCAACACGCCCCTGCCGTACCAGATTCGGCGGTCCAATACATACATGCTCCGGGCGGCCTTGGCTTCGCTGGGCATTACGGCCACGCTACACCACATTGCTGATGATGAAGCCGTGCTGGAAAGCGAACTGACCACATTACTGGCCAATAACGAAATCCTGATTCTGAGCGGGGGCGTATCGGCAGGAAAGGCTGATTTTGTGCCGGATGTGCTGGCCCGGCTGGGTGTACAGAAGCAGTTTCATAAGGTGGCGCAGCGCCCCGGCAAACCGCTTTGGTTCGGCACTGTGGCGGGGTCGAACCCGAAAACGGTGTTCGCGCTGCCGGGTAATCCGGTTTCTACGGTGCTGTGCGCGTATCGGTACGTGCTGCCGTATCTGCGGTCGTCGCTAGGATTGGTTGCCGAACCGGAACACTACGCGCAACTGGCCGCGCCCGTCAACTTTCAGCCGGACGTTACCTATTTCCTGCCCGTACGGCTCACCTCCGAACCCCACGGAAATATGCTGGCCCATCCGCTGCCCGGCTCCGGCTCGGCAGATTTCGCCAACCTCATCAACACCGATGCGTTTATGGAATTGCCGGCCAGTCAGGGTCTGTTCAGCGCGGGCGCAGCGTTTCGGGTATGGGTCACGCGTTGAGAATGCCGTATCTTTACAGGTGAATTTTTCTTTATGAACGCGACTCTCGCCAACGACATTTTCCGGCAAAGTATCCACGATTATCACCAGACCGATTCCGTCGATGTGCCCGGGCAAAACCCCTACCCGGCCCAGAACCTGAGCGGGCTACTGTACCGCAAAAACTGGATCGACACGGTACAGTGGCACCTCGAAGACATCATCCGCAGCCCCAGCATCCGCCCCGACGAGCTGGTGGCCATCAAACGGCGCATCGACCAGTCGAATCAGGACCGGACTGATACCGTCGAGTTGATTGATGCCGAATTATACGGGCAGTTTCAGACCGTTATGCCCCGCCCGGAGGCCCGGATGAACTCCGAAACGCCCGCATGGCTGCTGGACCGCATGTCGATTCTGCAACTCAAGCTGTACCATTTCCGCGAGCAGACTACCCGCCCCGACGTCACGCCCGAACACCGGCAGCGGGCCGCGCAAAAACTCGCCGTCCTGACTGAGCAGGAGCAAGACCTCGCCCGTTGCTTTGACGAACTCCTCGAAGATATCCAGAGCGGCCACCGCTACATGAAGGTCTATCGGCAAATGAAAATGTACAACGACCCCACGCTCAATCCGGCACTTTATAAATTAGTGAAGAACGATGAGTGAAGAAGTGAAGAACATGAATCTTCTCCTCTTCCGTTTCTCGGCAATGGGCGACGTGGCGTTGGTGGCTCCGGTGGTGCAGACCATTACGGCTCAGTACCCCAACGCCCGGCTGACGCTGGTGACGCGCCCGAAATTCGCGGTGTTTTTTGCGCAGTTCCCGAACGTAGACGTGGTGGGTGTCGATTTCGACGGAACGTACCACGGGTTGGCGGGACTGTATCGGCTGTTTGGCGAGTTGAGGCAACGGCAACGGTTCGATATGGTGGTGGATTTGCACCAGAGTCTGCGGTCGGCGGTGCTGAAAAATCTGTTTCGGCTGGTGGGCGTCCCGTCGGTAACGATTGATAAGGGGCGGGCCAAAAAGAAAGCCCTGACCCGGAAGCACAACAAAATTCGGCGGGTGCTGCCACATAGCGTGGAGCGATACGCGCAGACGGTTGGCCGGGCCAATCTGGCAGTGCGGCCGTCGCCAGACTTCCGGTTTCGGGTTTCTTCCGAAGCCGAACGCGAGTTATCCAATTTTCTGGCTTCACAAACTTTACTGCCTAACGTACCCTATCTGGGCGTGGCTCCGTTTGCGCAGCATCCGCAGAAGATGTGGCCTTTTGACCGGTTCGGACCGTTGCTCACCCGTGTTTTGGCAGAGCGACCTGCGCAGGTGTTTCTGTTCGGCGGTGGCGCGGCAGAAACGGCGCAATTAATAACGTTGCAGAAACAGGTACCGTCGGCTATTCTGGTGGCAGGAAAGTTATCGATGGCGGCAGAGCTGGCCCTGATGCAGCGGCTGAGCGGCATGGTCTGCATGGACTCGGGCAATATGCACCTAAGCGCGCTGAGCGGTGTGCCGGTAGTTTCCATCTGGGGGGCCACCCACCCCGAGACCGGTTTTGGTCCGTGGGGGCAGGCCAGCGAGGCCATTGTGCAGATTTCCGTCGATCAGCTTACGTGCCGTCCCTGCTCGGTTTTCGGCAACAAACCCTGCTGGCGGGGCGATTTAGCCTGTCTGAACGGCATTTCGGTCGAAGTCGTGGCAGAGCGGGTTATTCACCTGCTTAATCATTGATGGTCATTTACTCTGTGTCATTTGCTGCGCGTCATTCGTAGTCATTGTTCACCGTTCGTACTAACAATCAATGACTGTAAATGACCATTGAAGACATGAAGGAAATGACAATAAATTCATTCCAGCTTGTGCTTCTTGGCGTGGAGATCGCGGATGGCGAAATCGAACGAAATATCGTTCATGCAATTAAAGTGCGTATGGGGGCATTTGCCTTTGCCAGATACCGTACAGGGACGGCAGGGCAGGCCCAGCTTCTCAATTCTGACATATGACGTAGCGTAGGGATGCCAGCCGAAATTGGGCGTGTTGCCCCCCCAGATGGAATAGACGCGCTTGCTAAACGCTGCCGCAATCTGCATCAGGCCCGTATCGTGCGCGAACACAGCCCGCGAATTTTCGATAATCGACGCCGACTGGTTCAGATTGAACAGCCCGCAGCCGTTGAATACCAGCTTGCTTCCCAGTGCTTTGACCACCGCTTCGCCAGTGGCCCGGTCGGCTTTGTTACCAAGTAGTACCACCGGAAAATCGAGTTGCCCGCATAATTCGATCATCTTGGTGACGGGTAGCCGGCTGGTGAAATTCCGCCCGCCAATAGCGTAGGCTACGTAGTCGGCCTGGTGGGTAACGGGTAACCAGTCGGCCTCGACCTGATCTTTGTAGGGGATGAAGTAATCAGCCCCCATCTCATCATCCTCAATGCCCAGTGGCTCGATAGCGGCAAAATACCGATCTACCACATGGCCGGGGGGCAGGGTATTGATCTTGGATTTGAGATAGACCAGATTCCGGAGCTGGTAGGTCTCCACACTGTATGACCGCACGGCGAGGGCAGTCCTCAACAGTGTAGTCAGCAGGTTGTTTTGCAGATCCACAATCAGGTCGAAGTGTTCGGCCCGCAGTTGCCGGATCAGCGTGAGTGGGTTTTCACTACCAACATGACACGTTTTAATGTGGGGATTATGTTCAATCAGGCAGGCGTAGGCGGGACGGGTGCAGAAATGGATTTCAGCATGGTCGATCTGTTCCTTCAGGCAACGTATCACCGGCGATGCAAGCACCACCTCACCAATGGAAGCAAATTGCAGAATCAGAATCTTGACCGGGGATTTCATACAGGTGACATTTCTGCAAAACTATCGCATTTACTGCATGGCGCCAAACCATTGGATAGCGTTCAATACACCCACCCGCGCGGTTGATTGGGTGTACGAAACTGGCTGTCTTCGCAAACTACACAGGCAGACGGAACGGGTATGGTAACTGGCGGATCGCTGTTAGGAAATCCCTGCCCGTTGCGCCGGTCCACGTAAAGTTCTTTCTCTGACAGGCCCGTCGCGCCAAAATAACCGTAAACCTGGCGTTGTGAATCGCTTATGCACCGCAGATTTCCCTGCACGACAGCGGGGGCCGGATCAAACAAACCACCCGTGTTATTGACCAGTCCCCGCACACTCTTCCAGAATGCGTACGCTCCTTTGCTTATGGACTGCTGCTGCACCTCTACGTAATAACGGTTTTTGGAGGTGTACGGAGCAGTTAGAATGTACTGCCGGCTGATCGCCTGCCCGTTGATGTTGGCGTCGGAGCTGACGCTGATACAGTTGTAGCAGCGCGTAATGTCCCAGCAGGGCGAACAGCATCCCAAACCCGTATAGGTGCCACCGGGTAGCTGCCTTTTCTGGCAGACGTTGGTAAACTCGTAGTGGGTCCACTCCCAGCGGTAATAGTTGCCGGACTCGGCGGGGTCTTTAGTGTCCAGATACACGTCCCAGCCCTGTTTGCGGGTATCCGTACCCGGTACCGGGTCGTTACGGTACTCGGTATAGAGTTTCAGAATGGGCGGGGCTGCCGTCAGGCGTTCGGGTTCTGACTCGTATTTCAGTCCGTCTTTTGTCTGAATAGTGAGTTTATAGCTGCGCCCGGCCACGCCCCGGATGCCATTGGCACGGGTTACATAGACACCCCCCGTTTGCTCAATCAGGGTTTCGGCGTTTCCGGCATCGTCCCGAATACTGACAACGGCACCGGTTTCGAGCAGATTCAGGGCCCTGTAGCTATAATCAGCGGTGCGCGTAAGCCGGACGGTATAAGGGCCGGGGGCGTCGGTAATCTGACCCTCCACAACCAGCGTTGGCGGCAAACTGAGTGGATCGGGCTGGAACTCGGTCACGCACGAAACCGTCAGGCCAACGCCCGCCATCAGCGTCAGTACGGCAAAAAGAAAGGCTTTCATCAGAACTTGAAATTATAGGTCAGCGACGGAAACGCCGTGGCAAAAATCGACAGTTTGTAGGCATCGGACAGGGAGCCGGGGCTGAGCCGATAAAACACCGAATACGCATTTTTGTGGGCATAGACATTATAAACCGAAAAGACCCAGCTACTCTCGTTTTTGCGTTTTTTGGTCATCGTATTCTGCTCAAAGGTCATCGAAAAATCAAGCCGGTGGTAATCAGGAATCCGCTGCTGATTTCGGTCGATGTAAATTGGAATCAGCACCCCGTTGATGC
>JBBRUB010000189.1:0-6776 GCA_038248175.1 Cytophagales bacterium
ACCTGACCACCGTTGTAGTCGATGGATTCGCGACCCATCAAAATCAGGTCGTAGTTATTTTCTTTGGCAATGGCGGCAATCTGTTCGGCCACAAAATAAGCATCGCGCGGTTCAGCATTGACCCGGATAGCGTCATCGGCACCAATGGCGAGACATTTGCGGATAACTGGCTCGGCGTCAGTTCCGCCCACGTTTAAAACCGTTACGCTGGCACCAAGTTTTTCTTTCAACTCAACGGCCCGCGCCAGGGCGTAATCGTCGTAGGGGCCAGTGATAAACGTTACACCCGCCTTGCTGAGTTTGGTATTGTTGTCGGTAAAGGTAATCTTGGTGGTCGTGTCGGGCACGCTCGTCACACACACTAAAATTTTCATTGGTTATGTGGTTTATGATTTTGGTCAAAAGTACGAACCATACTAAAGAAAGTATGCATGCATACTAATTTCTCTGTCTATGAATAACGACCGCATCCAGCAATTGATTCGATTTGTACAGGAAGAACCCCATGACCCGTTCAATGTTTACGCCCTGGCGATGGAATATCTGAGCGGTGATCCAGAACGGGCGCGGGCCTATTTCGACCAGCTCCTGATCGAACATCCCAACTATTTGGCTACCTACTACCACGCAGCCGCACTCTATGCCGAACAGAGTAACATAGGCCGGGCTACCGAATTATACGAGCAGGGAATGGCTCTGGCTAAGGCGCAGAACAACCAGAAAACGCTGCTGGAATTACAACGCGCTAAACAGGCGATGGACGACGATTTTTAAACCTGAAACACCGAACGATTACCGCCGTTTCCGCTTCTCGCGTATGATTTCCTGCCTGAATAGCAATGGTACCGACGCCGTTTCGGGTAAGGAGTAGGTAATGGCCAGATAACTGGCATTGGCCACGCGCGGCAAATAGACAAAGCCGCGTACTGACTCGCCGGGGGCAACGGTATTGGTTTTCAGGGCCATTTCGCGCCAGCGGTATTCTTCGTAATCGTACCGCTGCATTCGGTTGGCGAAGTTGCCGTAGTCAACGGCGCGTTTGACGCCAATGGCCTGGTAGGCGAAGCTATGGGCCACCCGGTTGTTGGCGTATTCCTGAAAAGACCGGTTTTTACCTGAAGAGGATACGTCCGATGCTACGGCGGCAACGAGTAAGATCGTGTTGAAAATCTTGGCGCGTTTCAGGCGTTTTTCTTCCTGCTTCCGCTTCAGGCTCATGCGCCCTGCTTCGTAGGTAGGGTTAGCAGCCACGCGGCTCAAGGCCTGACCGGGTCGGCTGGTATCGCTGAGGGTGTCCTGCGCGGGGCCGAGGGCTACAAACCGGAAACCGGCAGGATCAACCTCAATGGGCTGGCCGGTATTGTTCTTTACCTCAATATCCAGCACGGCGTATTCCAGGTCTTCGCGCTCAAATGACGCCACCACAGCCACGTTATTTTCTTCGACACGGGTAACGGGTCGCCCGTCGATAGTGGCCACCTCGCCCGAAATGGGAGTAAGCCGGGTTGTCATGACGGTAGGGGCGCAGTTAGTCAGCGTAACGGCTACTAACCCGGCCAGAGCAACATTGCGGAGGTGGCGTGCTGTGTTCATAACGGGTAGGGCAGTGAATTGCTCATTCATACCCTGTTGTTTATGCGAATATACTACAAAACCAGTCAGGTCGTTAGGCGGTTCAATACGTACCATAATCCAGAAAGACGCCACGTAATTGCCGGTCCGTCCACCCCCGTAGCGTATCGGGACTGGGGGCGTGCCGGTCAGTCCCGGCGTAGCGGTGGAGTCATTGAACTGCCCGGCGGCCCCACCAGAAACGACTGCGGAGCCGAGTAGTCGCCGGTGCGGTTGTGGGTGTCCCAGATTCTGACTTTCCAGAAACAACTCATTCCCGGTTTCAGGGCCGAACCAGCGTAGGTTGCGTTGGCCAACTGATTACCCCGCACCTGTCCGCTGTTCCAGACATCGCTAAGGTTGTTGTCCAGATTCGCTTTCGACGAAGCTACCAATACCTGATACGCCGACTGGACAACGGCATCGGTCGGTACAATCCATGAAAATTCGGATTTCTGATTGGCGGGTAGTACCTGCCCCGACTGCCGGCCAGAGTTGACCATCAACCCCGACGGTACCTCCAACTTCGGGTCATTGAATTTACGGCTGAGCCGGTTGGTAGCACCCCGCAGTTTGTTCAGCACCGGTTTGTACGAATTGTTGCGGGCCAGATTCGTGATCTCCTGTGGGTCAGCCTGAAGGTCGTAGAGTTCTTCGAGGGTTTTGTCGTTGACGTACCGGAAATATTTCCACTGTTTCGTGCGCACGCCTTCGCTGGGCGGAATGTCTTTGAACTCCCAGAGGTGTTTAATCAGCACCGTATCCCGGTCAATGCGTTTACTGGATTCCGACACCATGGGCAGCAGACTCCGCCCATGCCAGTCGGCGGGTTGTTTAGCTCCGGCAATGTCGGCAATGGTGGCGGGTACGTCAATGTTGAGGGCCATGTCGTCCACGTCGCGGTGAACGGGGGTGCGGGGGTCGTAAATAATGAGTGGCACCCGTACCGAATTATCGTACATCAGCCATTTGTCGGCCAGTCGTTGCTCGCCGAGGAAATAGCCATTATCTCCCATCACGATAATGATGGTGTTTTTATCCAGCCCCTGCTGCGTCAACTGCGCCCGGATTTTAGCGATTTCCAGATCGACCAATCATGCGGTCGTAGCACTCGCTTACGTCGAAGAGTTGGTCGGCTTTGTCGTATTTAACACTCAATTTTCCGTAAAAACCTGTATAGTAACCCGCTTTTTTCAGTACGTATGGGTACGCCGTTTTCATGTACTCATCCTGGATGGGGCTGGTCTGAAACGTGTACCGGTGCGTGCGTTCGTGCATGCCGCTCAGGATGCTGGCCCGGCTGGCCGCGCAGATAGGCGTAGTAACCATTCCCTTCTTGAAATACGTGCCGGTCCGGGCCAGTTTGTCCATTTCGGGCGTGTGGGCGAACGGGTTTCCAGCGTAGCCCAGCGCGCAGCGCGCTCCAGCGTTGGTCGTCGGTCAGGATAAAAATGATGTTGGGTCGGGTAAAACCAGGCTTGTTGTTCGCGCAGGCAGCTTTCGCTGGGCTTACCATAAAACGCCGTGCTGTCGATGACCGGATATACGTACCGAACAGACCGGTCATTTGCGTAGTGCGTAGCCCGACGAGGTATCGATATTCTACGGCGGTCAGCTGGAGTAGCAGGCCGATGCGTTTGGCAGTTTGGGATTAGCTCTCGGCATTGCCATTCTACTGGTCTGTTTCGTGATGGTGGGTCTGTACGAGAGGGTAGTTTATCCGTATCTGAATGTGTTGTCCGAATGTGTCCAGACTTCACGTTATCTAATTCTGTGAAATTTATCAGGGCCTGATAATACCCGGAATGGGTGGTCCTACGGGGTGTTCGCAGGTGAATGTATAGCCCAGCAGCCGCGCCAGCGTGGCCGCAATCTGATTTTGAAACAGAATTGGCCCGCCCCGCTGCTCGCCCGTGGGGGATGTATCGGGGCCGACGGCGGTCAGCCAGATCTGGTATGAATCCGGCGTTTTGGTGCCGTGATCTTTCCAGCGGGCTTTGGGGGTGTGGCCACGCCCGTGGTCAGTTGTGATAACCAGCGTTGTTTTGCTTTTGTATTGCGGGTGTTGCTGAAGAGTAGTCCACAGGTCCTTAATGAGCCGATCCAGCGACTGCATCATGCGCAGGTAGTCGGCGTACCGACCTGCATGGGCCAGCTCATCGGTTTCGTCGAAGGAAATAAACAGGACGCGGGGCCGGTGCTGCCGCAGGTAATCTTTGGCTGCGTAGTACGTGACGGCATCGTTGCGAACATCCGAAAACTCGGATGGAATGCCCGTCATCATGTTGTTGAGCAGCGAGTCGGTAGCCGTTCGGGCGGGTTTGATGGGTTCCAGTGCTGCGTTGGCATAAATACCGCTGCGGTTCTCGTTCACAGCCGCTTCGATGACATTCCAGGAAGAAAACACCGCCACCTTTCCTTTAAATTCAGGCTTGTTGTTCAGGAATTCCAGAACGGTTGTATTGGGGTTGTCTTTCTTGTCGTTCGAGTCGATGCGGTCATCGGCGTAGCCCGACAGAATTTCGTTGTAACCCGGATAACTAAACCAGTACGGATTAACCACATTCATCTTGCTGTCGATCAGTCGATTCCCGTACAGCTGTCCCTGCATGGAGAGCGTGTTCCAGTAAAAAGGCATCAGCCGTTTCCGCCGTTCGGCAGCGGTGGGTGCCCAGAACTGTTTTTTGGCCTGTGCCGTATCGGGCGAATAGACAGGATCGAAAAGCAGTAGCGAATCGGCCCCGGTAAACACGTCCTGCCACCGGACCCCATCGAGCGTAATCAGAATTACATTCTCGGTTTTGGCAGGCGCTTGTGCCTGCGTGCTGATACCGTAGCCGGGTAGTAAGGTCAGCAGAATTAGGAACTGCCGAAGAAAAACAGGGTGTTGGCTATAGCTTATCTGTCTCACAATGCCTTCTGGTTTAAGAGGTTGTTTAGGATTTTGTTTCACGGATTCTTCTGGACATTAGCCGAATCATCGTCCAGTATATAATAGCCTCAGCATGAGTCTCTTTTATCTCATAATCTTTGGCTAATCGACGGTGAAAGGCCCACCACCCAAACGCGCGCTCCACAATCCATCCGGCCCGCCGGTGCGGTTTGGGCAGTACATGAAAACCTTTCACCCCCAGCACCCCACAAACTACATTGATACTCAGTTGGAAAGTCGTTTTGACGGTGGCCAAAAAATTGACCCTGGTAAAGCCTTGATCCGCCAAAATCGTCTTCAACCGCGTGAACCGCTGCCCCAGCACCTTGAAGAGCAATAAAGCCCCCGCCCACTCACCCATGTTGGCTGATGTGAGCCGTAGGGCCAGCACCAAACCCAGTGCATCCACGATAATAAAGCGTTTGCGGCCTGTGAGTTTTTTATTGCCGTCATGGCCTTTCAAGGTAGCCGCCGACATAGTCTTAACCAATTGACTATCAATGAGTATTAGGCTGGGCGAAGCCTCCCGCCCGGTTTGCAGACGCAGCCTGGTAACGAGTTTGTCATGGATTTGCCGAACCAGTTCTTGCTCAGACCACTGCCTGAAGTAATAGTAAACCAGTCGCCAATCGGGCAGATCATTAGGCATCATCCGCCATTGAATACCGCCTTTTACCACGTAGAGAATGGCATTGATGATGGTGCGGATTGAGTGCTTGCGTTTTCGTTGCCAGATTTTGGCGGGTAGCAAAAGTTTGATAGCTTGTTTCGGCGGGGAACCGCATTGAGCGTCGGTCAGATTGGTCGGGGAGATCATCAGGGTAGGTTTTGAGTTTGCACTACAAAACTACCTGACCGGCTCTCACTTTTCGTGAAACTTTAAACAACCTCTAAGACGCCATGGTGTTCGAGTTATATTTCTTCGACGAGGTGCAAGCCGCCGGTTGCACCGTCATCGACCTCGCGGGCGAGCTAACCCAAAACCAGCCCGTCCCCGCCCCCGACTGGCAAACGTGGCTCAACCGCGTCAACGACCCGCGTCAGGAGTTGCGTAACTGCGTCGTTGCCCATACCCACACCGTTGAGCCGGTGCGCCAGATAATCAAGTCGCTGAGCAAGAAGTAAGCGTTTGTTTAGTGGATTAGATAAAATTAACCCGCCACTGCACTACGTCTTTGTCAGACAACGACATGGAGTCGGAGTTCATGCAGGGCAGGCAATAAGGAGGGTAGAAAATTACTAATTTACTGATTGCCAATGCTATAATAATTATTTTTTGATCTAAAAAGTTTAAAAATAGGCTTCCAAAATACGGCTCTTGACATACCTGAAGCCGAGGTTGCCCCAGATCAACTTGGTTACCTACTTAGTTACTTGTCAGTAACCAAGTATTCTTTTCTCACCACTAACACCAGATGAAACCAATCGAAGCTATTTTCCGCAACGGTCGTTTATACGACCTTGCCAGTGACCAGTCCATCAACCTCCGCGAAGGGGCCAATGTCATTCTGATTGTCGATTCACCCGACCACCTCAACCCCTCCGGCCCTTACGTCTCGCCAAGACCCGCCCGCACCAGCAACGACGTACTGAACGAGGTGCAGCAGGCGGGTTACCACGAATACCGTAAGGTGTTTGACCGGGAGCAAAAACTTTACTTTACCATCACGGCAGGCCACCGCGACAGCAACCGGACGAGCCGGGTTTCGTGCCAGTTTGAGGTGACGTTGCTGCAAGAGTTATATCTGCGCCAGAGTAGTGCCAGCCAGAACGAAGGTAAATTCCACACCACCTGCCATTATGGGGTTAGTGCCTGTCTCACACCCAGCGTTTTGCCTAAATTTGAACCTGTCCACGTCGATTCGCTCAATCAGGCATACACCAAAACCTACGAAACGTATTTTGCCCGTCTCGGCAGTTCAGCCGCTACTATTTACGACAAACTCTTTCTGGACCCACAGCAAACACAGTCGGTACGGATGTTACGATATTTCGCGGTGAAGTGATTCGGATTTGATTGCATAACTACATCGGCAATCCGGGCCGTGCCGAATCCGTTATGGGTCAAAGCCGTATCTTTGACTTTCGTTCGTTTTTGACTCCATGAACCAACCTACCCTTTTTCGGCGGCTGCTGCCGCATTTGCTCGCTTTACTGGCTCTGCTGCTGCTGGCATTCGCCTATTTCTCGCCCGTTATGTCGGGCAAAACCCTCAACATGGCCGACATTCAGC
>JBBRUB010000190.1:0-6770 GCA_038248175.1 Cytophagales bacterium
AACGATTTGAACTGGACGCCCTACCAGGGTACCGTTACGCCCACGCAGTCATTCCGGTTCTACAGAATCTTTCGCAACGGTTCGCCTGCCGGTGGTACTATCACCAGCCGAACAACCGCCGTCTATGCTGACAACAATCGAATTGAGTGCGGGGTACCGTATTGCTATACCGTCGAAGCTTTCGTTGGCCCGGCGGTTGTTACGTCGGGACCCGTCTGCGTGACGGGTATTAACAGCGATGTGCCAGGCGATTTTCGAAACGTAACGGTCTCGGTCGAGAGTGGGCAGCCTCGTCTGGTTATGTCCCTGCCCATCAGCGGTACTACCGTCAGCTATACGCTCCAGATTACCCGCTCTTACAATGGTGGGCCGTTACAGACCGTAGGCTCGGTCACGAACCGGAATACGTTTGTCGATAATACGGCTAATGCCTCCACTGGTTCGTACTGCTATCAGGTTACGTACCAGAATAACTGCGGCCTGACCTCGGCCCCGTCTAAACCAGTCTGTACAGTATATTTATCCTCAAAAAGTGCTAACAGCGTTGACTGGACCACCGAATCGCCGTTTTTGACAGGGGGGGTGCAGAGTTACGTGGTGGAGGTCATCGACTCGCTCAACGGCACCCGTCGCGAAATTCAGGTGGGTGGCAACACCCGCTACGAACCCGACCCTAACGACCCGAACCTGCAATCGCAGAAATACCGGGTCATTGCCATATCGAGCGGAGGGCAGCAGAGCTACTCCAACTTCTTTACCTTCCGGCGCGAAGCCCGCATTCTTGTGCCTGATGCCTTCACCCCCAATGGCGACGGCCTGAACGATACGTTCGTGGTTAAGGGCACGTTTATCGATCAGTTGCGGATCAACATTTACGACCGCTGGGGTACGGTGGTCTTTAGCTCAATCGATAGAAATAATAGTTGGGATGGTACCGTAAATGGGCAGCAGGCCATGGCCGGGCAGTATATGTACCGCATCGAAATCAACGATTTGACCAACAAACAAACCGTTCGCACCGGTGCGGTGTTGCTGGTTAGATAAACCACTACGAGTATGAATATCATGGACATGATGGGGAAAATGAAGGAAGTTCAGTCCCGCATGAAAGACGCACAGCAAACGCTGCAACAGGTAACCGAAACCGGCGAATCGGGAGCAGGTATGGTGCGCGTAACGGTCAACGGCCTGAAAAGCGTCCTGAAAATTGAGATCGACCCCGACCTGATTAAACCCGACGACCGCGAAATGCTACAGGACTTAGTCGTAGCTGCTACCAACAAAGCGTTACAAAACGTAGAGATCAAGTCGCGCGAACACCTCAAGCAGGCCACAGAAGGGTTGCTGCCCAATATTCCCGGTCTGAACTTAGACAGCCTGATGCAGTAGAGCGGGTAGTAGTGACCAGTTATCAACAGGTAATGCTGGTTTTGATAACTGGTTATTGACGGCTGATAACTGAAAACTGAAAACTGATTTTGAGTACCCTTGCCCTCGTTATTCTCAATTATAACGGCCAGTCTTTTTTAGCGAAATTCCTGCCCGCCCTGCTGGCCCACGCCGAGGGGCATCCGGTCTATGTAGCCGATAGTGCTTCGGCTGACAATTCGGTGGCTTTTGTACGAAAAAACTTCCCTGCCGTCCGGCTCATCGAACTGCCCCACAATGAAGGTTATGCCGGTGGTTACAACCGCGTGCTCGATGTTATCAGGGCCACCGATGGAGATTTTACGTACTACGCCCTCGTCAATTCCGATATCGAAGTAACGCCCGGCTGGCTGTCCCCGATCCTGTCGGTTATGGACGCTAATCCGAACGTAGTAGCCTGTCAGCCCAAGATTCTGTCGTATCAGCAGCGCGAACTGTTTGAACACGCGGGAGCTGCGGGCGGCTTTGTCGATTGGCTGGGCTATGTTTTTTGCCGGGGCCGCGTGTTTGCCACTTTTGAGGCTGATCAGGGGCAGTATGACGATAACCGACCGGTGTTCTGGGCTACGGGCGCGTGTCTGTTTGTTAGGGCTGACGTGTTTCATAAAACCGGCGGGTTCGATGCGGCCTTTTTTGCCCATATGGAAGAGATTGACTGGTGCTGGCGGGTGCAACGTCTGGGTTACGAGGTCTGGGCCTGCGGGCAGTCAGCGGTATATCATGTGGGAGGGGGGACTCTGCACAAATCCAATCCCCAGAAAACGTATTTGAATTACCGCAACAGCCTGTTCATGCTCTACAAAAACTGGCCCGCCGATGGCTGGTTATGGGGCAAAATTCTATTGCGGCTGGTGCTGGACGGACTGTCCTCGTTACTATTCCTGAAAGTGGGGCAATGGCGCGATGTAATTGCTATTATCCGGGCGCATTTCGCGTTTTACGGGCGGTTGCCGCAGTTACACCGACAGCGTCGGGCATTGTTACGGCAACAGGTTACCGTTCCGGCTTTGTTTCCGCAGTCTATCGTCCGGGATTATTTTGCGAAAGGTCTGCGAACGTACACGAGTATCGTTCAGGACGAAGCGGAGGGGTTATAGTTCCCAGATAGTGGGATGGGCATGACGGCGGAGGTGGGTCTTCATTTCGAGCCAAAACGCCATGATAAGATAAAGGACAACCGGCGAGCCGAGCGTCAGAAAGGACGTATAGATAAAGTAAAGCCGGATGCTGCTGGCGGAGATATTCATCTTCTCGCCCAACCGACTGCAGACCCCGAACGCCTGCTTTTCCACGAAGTATCTGATTTTATTCATACCCATTACACGTAAGTTACATACGCTGATGCTGTTTATGGTAAAAGTAACAGCTCATTAGCTGGAAATGTTTGCCGTTCACACAGAAAACACCTACAACATAGTCAAAATCACCCAGAAAGTTGCGTGAAACGGGAGACAACACTGCATTTTTATTTTATTTGCAACCGCTTCAGCACCGTTATCGGGTATTACTATGACCTGACGCGTTTCATAAACTAACCCATTAATTGTTCAACCGTTAAATAGTATGTGTTATGCCAACAGGTGTAGTAAAGTTTTTCAATGAGAGCAAAGGGTACGGATTCATCGTGGAAGACGATACTAACCGCGACATTTTTGTCCACGTTACCGGTCTGAACGGCATCATGCTGCGCGAAAAAGACCGGGTTCAGTTTGAAGTAGTTGACGGTAAAAAAGGTCTCAATGCCGCAAAAGTGACCAAACTCGACTGAGACTACTAAATCGCTCCGTCTGATTTCAGGGAATAGCAAACCCCGCCCGGAGCCGAGCGGGGTTTGCTTCGCAGGTTGGTCACCCCTGACCGACCAAGCCGCAGGCTAACGTGGTAGTTGCTGCCGCAGCTGGTCGGACAGGAGTCGGTGCGCCGACGCGATCTAACCTACATCAGTGCCCCGTCCAGTGCCGGACGGTTTCCATGTCGGGCATGGGAGCATCGATTTTAAGTTTTTTTCGCATTCCGCCAAGATCGTTGAAGAGCTTGTTGGGGCTGGCTTCGCGAAGTTGGGCTACGGTCAGGATATTCATTTTCTGTAGGGCGGGCAACCAGTCGGCAGGAACGCCAGCGGCCAGAAAATCAGCGTCGGTCGAGACATCGGCTTTCTTTTCGGGGCGCATCTGCGGGAAAAATAACACATCCTGAATACTGGGCTGGTTAGTCATAATCATGGCCAGCCGGTCAATACCCAGCCCAACGCCCGCCGTGGGCGGCATGCCGTATTCCAGGGCGCGTAAAAAATCATCGTCCAGGGCCATTGCTTCTTCGTCGCCCCGTTCGGCCAGGCGCAGCTGCTCCTCAAACCGCTCGCGCTGATCGATGGGGTCGTTCAGTTCGGAGTAGGCGTTGGCAATTTCTTTCCCGTTGCAAATAGCCTCGAACCGCTCCACTAGCCCCGGTTTGCTGCGGTGCTTCTTGGTCAGGGGCGACATCTCGACCGGATAATCCGTAATGAAGGTGGGCTGAATCAGGTTGGGTTCGCAGGCGTCGCCGAATAGTTCGTCAATCAGCTTCGATTTGCCCATGCTGGTGTCGGTTTTGATGCCGCGTGCTTCGGTTACCTGCCGCAACTCAGCTTCGTCCATCGCCGATACGTCGATGCCGGTATATTCCTGAATGGCTTCAAACATGGTCAGGCGTTTCCAGGGGCGTTTGAAGTCGATGACATTCTCGCCCACTGTCACTTTTGTGGTACCCGCTACGTCGATGGCTACTTTCTCGACCATCTCCTCAATGGTGTCCATCATCCAGAGGTAGTCTTTATAGGCCACGTAAAACTCGACCTGCGTAAACTCCGGGTTGTGCGTCCGGTCCATGCCTTCATTACGGAAATCCTTCGCAAACTCGAACACGCCATCATAGCCACCTACTATTAACCGCTTGAGATACAGCTCGTTGGCAATGCGAAGAAACAGTGTCATGTCGAGCGAGTTGTGGTGCGTTCGGAATGGACGTGCGGCTGCTCCGCCATGAATAGGCTGCAAAATGGGAGTCTCTACTTCCAGATATCCTTTCTGGCTCAGAAACTGCCTGATGGAGTTCACCAGCTTGCTGCGTTTCACGAACACATCGCGCACCTGTGGGTTCACGATCATGTCCACGTATCGCTGCCGGTAGCGTTGCTCGGGGTCGGTGAAGGCGTCGTAGGTTTCTTTTTCACCGGTCTGCTCGTTCACTACCTCTTTCACCACCGGTAGAGGCCGTAATGCTTTGTTCAGGATCGTAAACTCCCTGACATAGACCGATAATTCGCCGGTTTGGGTAGTAAATACGTAGCCTGTCACGCTGATGATATCGCCAATGTCCAGCAACTTCTAGAACACCGTGTTGTACAGCGGTTTATCGTCGCCGGGGGCAATGTCATCGCGCCGGAAATAGAGTTGCATCCGGCCTGTAGCGTCCTGCATTTCGGCAAACGATGCGCTGCCCATGATGCGGAAGCCCATCAGTCTGCCTGCCAGTGTAACGTGGTCGTAGGGTGCCTGTTCCGAAAAGTTGAGCTGGGGTTCGTAGCCCCCCTGCGTAGCTGCCCCGGTTTTATCGGCAAAGGCGTCGCGGAGTTGGGCAATGGTATGGGTTACAGGTACTTCCTGGGCGGGGTAGGGGTCAATGCCCATCCGCATTAATTCGTCGCGCTTTTGTCGGCGATTTATTTCCTGTTCGCTTAGCATAATCTGTATTTTAACACAGAGAGTACAGAAGATTTTATAGAGAGAACAGCCGATTTTG
Source organism: Cytophagales bacterium (assembly GCA_038248175.1). Taxonomy (GTDB): domain Bacteria; phylum Bacteroidota; class Bacteroidia; order Cytophagales; family Spirosomataceae; genus Spirosoma. Next base: position 5,209 of record JBBRUB010000190.1, read on the forward strand.
TTCAGTTCATATACTCTCTGTTCGCTCTGTGTTTCCCCCCTTTATCTCTGTGTTAAGAGAAAAAAAGACCCGCAAAAATAGCGAAACTGATTGGCTTTTATCTGGGCAGCCGCAAATCAGCCATTCGTCCACGCCGACGACCGTTCCGCCGATTGATAGCCAGGTGTACTGGCAAATAGCTACTATTGTACTATCATTTTGCTATCAATTATGAAGATGAACGAAAAACCAATTACCTCAATGACCGGCTATGGCATCCTGGCTATGGCTGTCTTTTGTTTACTGCTTGCCGCCGGACTGGCGGTAGCCCAGCTGGGGATGATTATTCCCGGATTTTTATTGCTGTTGGCTATCATCCTGTTCATGGGGATTACGGTCATCAACCCCAACGAAGCCGTGGTCTGTACGTTCTTTGGCGACTACGTGGGTACCATGAAGCAGAACGGACTGCGGTGGGTCAACCCGCTATACCGCAAGGCCAAGATCAGCCTGCGGGCCCGAAACCTGAACGGGCAAACGATTAAAGTCAACGATAAAATGGGCAGCCCCATCGAGATTGCCGCCGTAGTGGTCTGGCGCGTGTCCGACACCGCCCGGGCCTTATTCGACGTAGATAATTACGTCAACTTCGTGCAAATCCAGTCGGAGGGGGCCGTGCGGTTCCTGACCAGTTCGCACTCCTACGACAGTATGGAGGATGAAAATGAGGGCGTGACCCTGCGCGACAACACGGGTCTGATTAACAAATTTCTGGAGCAGGAACTCGACGCCCGGCTCACGCAGGCGGGCGTTGAAGTGATGGAAGCCCGCATCAGCCACCTCGCCTACGCGCCCGAAATTGCCGGGGCCATGTTGCAGCGGCAACAGGCCACCGCCGTGGTAGCGGCCCGGAAGCAGATTGTGGAAGGTGCCGTGGGCATGGTAGAAATGGCCCTGGCCCGGCTGGCCGAAAAAGACGTGGTGCAGCTGGACGAAGAGCGAAAAGCCGCCATGGTCAGCAACCTGCTCGTGGTCCTCTGTGGCGAAAAATCGGTTAGCCCCGTTATCAATGCCGGAACGCTTTATAACTGAAAGGGTAGGGTGTAAAGGGGCTAAGGTGTACACGTGTCTGATAGATAGTTCACCTGCTTCTGATGCATCTTACCCCTTACCCCTTTTTGTTCTGATGGGAGAGAAAAAAGCATTTGCATTACGGATTCAGGCTGAGACCCTGAAGGAGCTGGAACGCTGGGCGCAGGAAGAGTTTCGGAGCGTGAACGGGCAGATCGAGTTCATTTTGAGCGATGCGCTCCGCAAACGGAAGAAACCAAAACCAGCCGCGCCAGTTGGTGGCGAAGCATCAGACAAGGCAGATGAAGCGGTTGCGTAGCTAAGCGGATACGTTGCGGATTGACGTTACGTATTCGCCAATGAGCCGGACCCCTTCGAGGGTGAGCGATGGGACGATATCGGTAAAGACATCGCGCAGGGCCGGAATGCTGCCTGACAGGCCACCCGTTGCCACGGCCATGCAGTCGCCGTTGAGTTCGTCCTGGATTCGACCTACCAGCGAACGTACCAGT
>JBBRUB010000191.1:0-6745 GCA_038248175.1 Cytophagales bacterium
CGGCACCCCCTGCGACTTTTCCGGCGAACTCTCCGCCGAACTACAGCCTGTGGCCCGGCGCGATAGTCTGAATCTGATGATTACCAGCTTCGACGGCGGCTACATTGGCTATATCACACCCGACCGCTACTACCACCGCGCCACCTACGAAACCCGCGACATGAATTGGTTTGGCCCCTATAACGGCGACTATTTCAAGGAAATGATGACGGGACTACTGGCGAAGATTGACTGATAAATATGCGCCAATATCTGGCCTGTATCGCCCTCGTGGTCGATGATTACGACGATGCGATTCGGTTTTACACCGAAAAACTCAATTTTGTCCTGCTGGAAGATACCCGTCTGAGCGGTACCAAACGTTGGGTTCGGGTAGCCCCACCGGGCAGTGGTGCCTGCGCTCTGCTACTGGCCAAAGCCGATGGCGATACGCAGAGCGGTCGCGTGGGTAATCAGACCGGCGGGCGGGTATTTCTGTTTCTGCATACCGACGATTTATGGCGCGACTACCACGCCATGACCGCAAAAGGTATTGAGTTTGTGCGGCCACCTGCCGAGGAATCCTACGGGACCGTCGCCGTTTTTAAAGACTTGTACGGTAATCTGTGGGACTTAATCGAGCCTACTCTGCGGGTAAGCACACTGTAAACGTGGCTCCCTGGTTGGGTTGGCCCGTTACCTGAATGGACCCATTATGTAGTTGATTTATTGCTGGACGGAAGCCCGCCGGAGCCGGTCGTTGATGGCCGCACCCAGGCCGGTGTTGGGCAACGTCTCGGCATAAATGAGGTCCAGATCCAGCGCGTCGAGCCAGCGCAGGTGAGCAAACAGGTTTTTGGCGGCTTCGTTCAGATCGCCCGTGGCCGACAGTACGCGCTGCTGCCCGTTGGGAATGCCCCCAACCGGCTCACGAAACACCAGCGCACCTGCCCGATCAGGATTGACCTCGTCAGTAAGAGTTAGCGACTGGCCGGGTTTTAACAGAATAAGTGGTTTTCGCGGGGCGTAGTGGCTGCTGAGCATACCCGGTGCCGCCGGGTTATCCGTCGAGTGAGTCTGCACCGTTACTGGTCCCACTACTGCTTCAACCTGCACCTGAGTCAGCCCGCCAAGCCGGAATATGCGGGGAACCTCGTCCTCAAAACCAACAATGGTCGATTCCAGCCCAACCTGTGCCGGGCCACCGTCGAGGATGTATGGAATCTGATTGCCCAACTGATCGGCCACGTGCCGGGCGGTGGTGGGGCTGATGTACCCAAACGGATTGGCACTGGGCGCAGCCAGTGGAAAATCGAGTTCGGCCAGCAGTTGCAGCGTGAGCGGGTGGTTTGGAATGCGTACCGCCACCGTGGGCAGACCTGCCGTCACGAGATCGGGAATATTATTGCGTTTGGGCAGCAGCAACGTGAGCGGACCGGGCCAGAACGCGTCGGCCAGTTGTTGGGCAGCCGGGGGCAGGTTGGTTACGAATCGGCTTAGTTTGGCGGGCGTATCGGTATGGACAATGAGCGGATCGAAGGCCGGGCGGTTTTTGACCCGGAAAATGGTCAATATCGCGTCGGTATTCAAGGCGTTACCGGCCAGGCCATAGACCGTTTCGGTTGGTATGCCCACTACGTTACCCGCTTCCAGCCATGCCTTCGCACAGCCAATATCCTGCCCCATCTGTACCATGCCATAAAAATAAGGGAGGAAGGGGAGAAAAGAGACGAGAGGGGGGAAGCTGATGCACGAGTTGCTGTCGCTGTTGTTGGTGCGTCGTCCTCCCCCCTTGTCCCTTTTCTCCCCTTCCTCCCCCTCTATCCATTTCTCCCTTACTTTTACAGTATGAACGAGCGATTTGGGAAGTGGTTCAGGCGAATGGGGTGGGCGGGATTTCTGTTTTTCCTGATCAAAGGCTTGCTATGGCTCATTATCCCGTACCTGATTGCAAAAGGCTTTCTATCGAAATGAACCAGCAGTACAAGCATAGCAAGCCGGTAGATAAGTCTGGCGGCTGGTCTGTGTCTTCTGTGCTGAAAAGGTTACTATATTGTAGCGTTGTTTTGGCAACACTATGACCATGAACATACACCACCATTCATGCAATCACTCCTGACGCGCCGATATAACTGCTTTTGCTGGTTTGTCAATGGGCTTCTCCTGTGGCTGTTGCCTGTGCTGGCTTCGGCCAATCACATCATTGGCGGTAACGTCAGTATGCGGGCGGTGGGAACAACACCCGGCCAGTTTCAGGTTCAGCTTACTCAGTTCTGGGATGTTTTCCAAAGCTCAGCCGGTAATCAGGACCCGGTTGTCACGGTGTTGATATTCAGTAAAAATGGGCCGAGACTCATTGAACGGATTGACCTTAGACTGTGCGAGAGTCTGCCGCTGCGTTTTAACAACGAAGCCTGTGCCCGCCAAAATAAGCTTAACTTCATAGAGGCCCGTTACTGCGCTCTGGTTACGCTCGACCCTGCCAGATACGCCGACCCGGCGGGTTATTACATGGTTTGGGAACGCTGCTGCCGGAGCGATGCCATTATCAACGTGACCAGAACCAGCAGTGGGCTGGGTATGGTATTCTACATGGAGTTTCCGGCCATGACGCGCAACAGCACGCCCTTCGTTAACTCATCACCCCAGTTCAAAATACCCACCGGCGACTATATTTGCTTAGACAAGCCGTTTACATTCGACATCAGCGCGACCGATGCCGACGGCGACGAGCTTGTTTACTCGCTCGTAACACCCCTCAACGGCTATACAACCAACACCGTCCTGACTGCCACTACTACCCCGCGTGCCAGCTATCCGCCCGTTGGCTGGGCACCGGGCTACGGACTCAACAACGTTATTCCGGGCAACCCGGCCCTGAGCGTCGATGCGGCTACGGGCCAGTTGAGCGTTCGGGCCAGTAGAGAAGGGCTATATCTTTTTTCGGTGCAGTGCGAGGAGTTCAGGAACGGCCAGCGGATTGGCTCCGTACGCCGGGATTTTCAGCTGCCCGTAGTCGATTGTGGGCAAACCAACACGCCCCCACCCCTTGTAAGCGTAAACAGCCGTGCTGTGTCGGGTAATTTGCCTTGGTGTGCCAGCCAGCCCCTGACGCTGCGGGCCGAGACAAATCCGTCGTTTCAGTACCAGTGGCAACGCAACGGATCCAACCTGCCCGGAGCCACCACCGATTCGCTTCAGGTCAGAACGGCGGGGGTTTATACCGTCGTGAAGAGTCTGATCCTAAGCTGCGCCAGAGATACAATATCAGAAAAAATAACGGTCAGCTACGTAACGCCCCCACCCGTGAGTCTGTCATTGGCCAGTCCAAACCCACTTTGCGCGGGCGATACAATTCAACTCCGGACTGTCAGCAATCCCGATTATACCTATCGCTGGCAACGCGATGGTGTTAACCTGACAGGACAGCAGGGGTCCACGCTGCTCATAAACCAGTCGGGTCGCTATACGGTGCTGGCCCGCCCATCGGCAGCCAACTGCGAGGGTATGGACTCGATTCGGGTCACAATAAACCCCCGGCCTACGGTGCAGGTCAGCGCGAGCCAACCCGTTTTTTGTCCCGGCGACAGTGTCGTGCTTACGGCGGTCGGTCAGCCGGGAAATCAGTACCAGTGGCAACGGGACGGCAGTCGGTTTGGCACGACCACGGCCCGTGTTCTGGCGCGGGAGACGGGTCTGTACCGGGCTGTGGTTACGGCCTCTACGGGCTGTACGGCCCTGTCGGCCCAGTTGGCACTCACGCAATACCCGCGACCTGACGTCCGGCTGGCCTCGCTCGCGCCGTTCTGTGGCGTTGGGGGTACTGCCCAAACGCTCAATGGTCTCCCGGGTGGCGGTGTTTACGCGGGTCCGGGCGTTACGGGCAACCGCTTCGATCCCGCCATGGCAGGCGTGGGGAGGCATACGCTTACCTATACCGTTACCTCGGCGAACGGCTGCCGCACTGTGCAAAGCACTACGGCTACAGTGGCACCGGGGCCGCAGTTAACCGGACTGCAAGTTTACACCCTCTTTCGGGGAAGCCGGGTTGAACTGGAAGTAAACACCAGCGAACCCATTAGGCAATACGGCTGGAACCCGCCCGATTTCCTGAGCCGGGCAGACGTACCCAACCCCATTGCCAGCCCGTCAGTGACTACGCCATATCAGCTTACAGCCCTGAGCGTATTGGGTTGCCCGGTCAGTTTCTCGGTGCTGGTGGAGGTAGTCGAGCCGGTTTACATTCCCTCGGCGTTCTCACCCAACGGCGACGGTCTGAACGATGTCTGGACGATTGCCAACATCGAAAAATTTCCCGGCTGCGAGGTATCTATCTTTAGCCGCTGGGGAGAGCTGGTCTTTTACTCGCGCGGTTATGCCCAGCCATGGAATGGTTCTTTTGGGCAAAACAAGGCCGGAGTAGGGCTGTACACGTATCAGATCAAAACCAGCGAAGGCCCTTTCTCTACCACCTTCCGGGGGGCGCTCACGGTACTACCCTGAGTAATGAGGCTGACGAACGTTAGGGGCGGGTATCGCTTTTTTCGTTGGGTAAGGATGGCGGAGCATCGCTATATTGCTGCCCCAAATGCCGTACTGGTTTCCGGCATTTTCTGACGAAAAACGATTCTAAACCAATGCCTACAACGCCCCTCCGTATTGCAATTATTGGTCCCGGAAAAGTGGCCCATCTGCACGCTAAAGCCGTTTTGCAGACGTCCGGCACCGAACTCACCGCCGTCTATGGCCGCACACCAGACAAAACCCGCGAGTTTGCCCAACACTACGACATTCCGGCCTATACCGACGTAGCCGAGATGGTCAGCCGCGAGCGAATTGACCTCTGTCTCGTCACTACCCCCCATCCGGCCCACGCCCAACCAACCATTGCGGCCCTTGATGCCGGTGCACATGTACTGGTAGAGAAACCGCTCTCGGCTTCGCTCGAAGATGCCGACGCCATGCTGGAAGCCGCCCGGCGCAACAATCGCCAGCTCGGCACCGTCAGCCAACGGCGGTTTTACGAACCCTGTCTGCGCATCCGCCGGGCCATTGACGCCGGACAGATTGGTAAACCCGTGCTGGGCATGGTGCAGATGCTGGGCTGGCGGGGCGAAGCCTATTACCAAAGCGATCCCTGGCGCGGCACATGGGCGGGCGAAGGCGGGGGCGTGCTGGTCAATCAGGCTCCGCACCAGCTCGATTTACTGCTCTGGTACATGGGCGAACCTGAAAGCGTTTACGGCGTCTGGAAAAATCTGAACCACCCGTATATCGAAGTTGACGATACGGCGGTGGCCATTGTGCAGTTCAAAAACGGTGGCATCGGCAATATTGTCGTCAGCAACAGTCAGCAGCCGGGCTTGTACGGTAAGGTGCATATTCACGGAGAGAACGGTGCGTCGGTAGGCGTGCAGACCGACGGCGGGTCGATGTTCGTGGCGGGCATGACCGGCATTACCGACCCGCCCGTCAACGACATCTGGAGCGTTCCGGGCGAGGAAAATAAACTGCCGGAGTTTGTGGCCGAAGACACCGCATTTTTCCACCAGATCGACGCCCTGACATACTACTTTGCCGAGCAGATTGCCGACTTCCGCGACGCCCTCGCCGACAACCGCCCGCCGATGGTGACGGGGCAGGATGGCCGCAACGTTGTGGCGTTGTTTCAGGCTATCTACGAATCGACCCGCACGGGTCAGGTGGTGCAGCTGTAAAGACGAACTTACGGAGTTGGCATACTTTCATCGGTTGAACTAGCCTCAAACGTATCATCAGATGCTGGTTGATGCACTGGATTTAAAAAATCTCCGCCACGTTCAGCATCAAACCCGGCAATACGCTCGATACCAGTTGCCCCTCCGTGGGCGATGCCGCACTGGCGGGTTGATAGCGACCTGCGTCGAGGGCCAGTATCTCGATCAGTTCTTCCTGGGGGTCAACCAGCCAGTATTCCTGAATGCCATGCCGCTGGTAAACAGCCCGTTTCTCAATGCGGTCGCGGTATCCCGACGAGGGGGATATGATTTCGATGACAAGCGCGGGTGGTCCCATAATGCCATCATTGGTTATCAAATGCGTGCTGGCCGTTGGTATAAACAGGAGGTCGGGCTGGAGACCGTTTTCATCGTCCAGAAACAGGTCGATGGGGGCGTAATAGAGTCGGCCCAGTTGTTTTTGTTTTATGAACGAACCAAGTTGCTGGCTTAACTCAAATGAAATAGACTGGTGGCGGGGAGACGGGGCGGTTTTTCTCACAAGTTCGCCGTTGATAAGTTCATACAGGTGGAGGTCATCGTCATGAAATTCCATCTGCTGAAATTTTGTAACGGTCATTTTCTGAAGGGCAACGGCAGTTTCCATCGTTGGCGTTGGTTGTTTGGATAAATATACGAACACAATCGTAAAACCGCCCTGCCCCCCCCCTTCCAGCACGGGCGAATGCACATAGTCTTCGGCGAACAGCACAAAGAAGCCCCGGACAGTCAATGTCCGGGGCTTCTTCGTTTGTCAACTCAACTGTTTAGTTAGCCGGGTCCTGGGGCGTGGCGGAGTTGTTATCGCGCTCGTTGAACGGGTAAGGCAGGAAATTGCGCGTCCGTTCGGCGTTGGCCTGGGGCGTTGTACCCGGACCGGGCCGACCAAACCGGCGGCTGTCTTCGAGCCGAAGTCCGGTAAACGCGAGTTCGATTTGCCGGTTGCGGTAAATCTCGTTCAGAATGGCCGCGCTGGTTTGCGCACCGCTGTACACGGGTAAGGCAGCCCC
>JBBRUB010000192.1:0-6734 GCA_038248175.1 Cytophagales bacterium
CGGTTGCGTTCCACATAGCCAATGATGAAACCTAACGTACCGGCCACAAACAGCATAATTAGTTGCTGCAACTGCGCATCAGGCAGATTAAGCGGATTCATATCAAACATAATCAGGTCTGGTTTTAGGTGGATTTACTTTACAACAACGGTAACGCGCCGGTTGGCTTTGCGCCCTTCGCGGGTCTCGTTCGACGCTACGGGATTGGCTTCGCCTTTGCCCTCTGACATAATCTGATCGGCAGAAATACCCGAATTGCGCATCTTCGTTTTGACATCCGCTGCCCGTTTGCGCGACAGCACGAGGTTGGCATCGTCGGGGCCGCTGTTATCGGTATAGCCGGTCAGCATCAGCTTTTTGTCCTTGTTGGCTTTCAGGTATTTCGCGGCTTCATCAAAGAATTTGGTCGTTTCGGGGGTTTTGATGTAGTCAGCTTTGCTGAGCGGGAAGTACAGATTAATCGGCTCAAAAACGGAGGTATACGTTTCTCTGGCCGCCAGACCTTCTTCCGTAATACCAGCCGCTATTGAGAGGGGCGCGGGTGAGGTGGTGGTCAGCGTATCAATGGCATCCATCTTCATCAGGCCGCCAAATACAAAATCAAGGCCGCCTATGAGCGAATCGCCTTTGGTGGTCAGCGGTACGTTACGCAGTACGCCTGTTGTCATCAGTGAAGCCGCCGAAACGCCCTGCTGAATCAGATATTGTTTGATACCCTCAGCGCGGGCCAGACCCAGATTGGCGAACGAGGTCGTGTTCGTTTCTGAAGCCATGTAGTACCCCCGAACATCAAGCGTACGGTCAGGATTAGCTTTCAGGTACGTAACGAGCGAATCCATCCGGCCACCCAGCGGAGTGCCGCCCAGCGTATTTATGTTGGCGTTGGCTCCCGATTTGGCGAAGCTGAAATTGCCCGGAAACTCCAGCTGGAACCGGTTTCCATCGGCAATGGTAAAACCGTCAGCACCGGGGGGCGTGGTATAGACTTCAGTATCAGCAGGAAGCATGGCAACAGGTCCGTCATCGTCGGCGCAGAGTTGTTTGATCTGGCAGACATGCCACCAGGCAGAGCCAGCCATCCACAAAAAAAGCAGGATAGCCCAGGGTGTTTTGGTCGTGAACATAACGAGAAGGGGGGATTAGTGAACCACCGGTTTTTGGGAACGGCCATTAGACGCGTCATTCCGAAAAGGTTGCCCAAAAATACAGGGACGTATCGCAAATGCAAGATTATCAGCGATTTTCGAGTAAGTAAGGCTCTTTCACTAAGTGGACAGTCGTGTGTCGGGGCAAAACCAGTGCATGTCAATCAGTCTAACCAGCCCAAAACCCACGTAACTTTACCCCTGAAATTATCAGAAAAATGCTGATCGACCTCCGCAGCGATACCGTTACCCAGCCTACGCCCACCATGCGCGAGGCCATGTTTACCGCTCCCCTCGGCGACGATGTACTGGGCGACGACCCGACCGTGAACGCCCTTGAAGCAAAAGCCGCCCAGCTTTTTAACATGGAAGCCGCCCTATTTTGCGCCAGTGGCACCATGACCAACCAACTGGCTATCCGCACCCACTGCCGCCCCGGCGACGACGTGATCTGCGATTACCTGTCGCACGTGTATCAATACGAAGGCGGGGGTATTATGGTTAACGCGCTGGCATCGGTAAGCCTGTGTCACGGCGAACGCGGCAAACTCACGCCCGACCTCATCCGCGACTACATTTACAGCCCCACCGACCCGCATAAACCGCTCTCCCGGCTGGTAGTGCTGGAAAACACTGTGAACAAGGGGGGCGGCTGCTATTACACCATTCCCGAAATAGCGGCCATCCGCCGGGTCTGCGACGAACACGGACTGTTGCTCCATTTAGACGGGGCGCGGGTCTTCAATGCCCTGGTCGAAACCGGCGACCCAACCGAAGCTTACGGGCAACTGTTCGACTCCATCAGCATTTGCCTGTCCAAAGGGCTGGGTTGCCCGGTAGGGTCGCTACTGCTGGGTAAGGGGGCTTTTGTGGCGCAGGCACGTCGGTACCGCAAGCTGATGGGCGGGGGCTGGCGGCAGGCGGGCTTTCTGGCGGCAGCGGGCATCTTCGCCCTCGACCACCATGTGCAGCGGCTCCGGCAGGATCACGCCCGCGCCCGGCGCATCGGGGCCATGCTGGCGCAATTGCCGGAGGTTGAGGAGATTTACCCCATTGACACCAACATTGTCATTTTCAGGCTTCCGCCAAACCTCCTGGCCGTCGATTACGTTGATACCTTAGCCACTCAGGGCATCCGGGGCATTACGTTCGGCAAACACCTCGTCCGCTTCGTAACCCATTTAGACTTCACGGATGCGCATTTAGCCGAAATGGAAAACCGTCTAAGCAATCCTGGTTCAGAACGGTTCAGAAAGTAATTCTTATGCATATACAAACCAGAAACTTACACAAAGACGATTACCATGACCTAAAAGAGGCCATGATTGAAGTTTATAGCAGCATTGGGGGCGATTACTGGTCCAAAAGTTCGATTAACAAACTACTCACTATCTTTCCCGAAGGCCAGCTTTGCGTTGAAGTCGATGGGAAAGTCGTGGCCGTTGCGCTGGCCATCCGGGTCAAATACGGCGACTTTGGCGACACCCATACCTACGCCCAGATTACGGGTGGTTACTCCTTCAAAACCCACAACGACGGGGGCGATTATCTCTATGGCATCGAGGTGTTTGTACACCCCGACTTTCGCGATTTGCGGCTGGGCAGGCGGTTGTACGATGCCCGGAAAGAACTCTGCGAACAGCTCAACATCAAGGGGATTCTGGCCGGTGGACGTATTCCTAACTACAACAAATTTTCCGACGAGCTGTCGCCCCGCGAGTACATTGCCAAGGTGAAGCAGAAGGAAATTTACGATCCCACGCTCACGTTTCAGCTCTCCAATGACTTCCACGTGCGCAAGGTCCTGCGCGGCTATCTGCCCGGCGATACCGAGTCGAAAGAATACGCTACGCTGCTGGAGTGGAACAATATTTATTACGTCGATGAGAAAGACAAGAAGCCGCATACCGACTCCATCATTCGTTTAGGTGTGATTCAGTGGCAGATGCGTTTTTTCAAAGATCTCGACGCATTTTTCGATCAGGTCGAGTTTTTTGTCAACGCCGTGAGCGACTACCGGGCCGATTTTATGGTGTTGCCGGAGTTTTTTAATACACCGTTGATGGCCGATTTCAACGACCTGCCCGAACCCGTAGCCATCCGCAAACTCGCCGACTACACTGAACCCACGCGCAACAAACTCTGCGAACTGGCCATTTCCTATAATGTAAACATCGTGGGCGGGTCCATGCCGCTCGTGGACGAAGACGGTAAACTGTACAACGTAGCGTATCTGTGTCGGCGCGATGGCTCGTGGGAAGAGTACCGCAAGATTCACATCACGCCCAACGAGGTTCGGCACTACGGCATGGTGGGCGGTAATGAAATCCGGGCGTTCGATACTGATTGCGGCAAGATTGGCATGGTTATCTGCTACGACATCGAGTTCCCCGAACTGGGGCGGCTATTATCCGAGCAGGGCGTGCAAATTCTGTTTGTTCCCTTCCTGACTGATACCCAGAATGGCTACAGCCGGGTGCGGCACTGCGCCCAGGCCCGCGCCATCGAAAACGAGTGCTACGTAGCCATTGCGGGCTGCGTGGGCAACCTGCCGAAGGTGCACAACATGGATATCAACTTCGCGCAGTCGGCGGTGTTTACGCCGTCCGATTTCCAGTTCCCGACCAACGCCGTGAAAGCCGAAGCAACGCCCAACACCGAGATGGTGCTGATTGCCGACGTTGACCTGAGCCTGCTAAAGGAGTTACACGAGCAGGGTTCTGTACAGGTTCTGAAAGACCGCCGGGTTGATTTATACGACGTGACGCTGAAAAAGCCCGCCCGCAAAGCCATCAAGCCGAGTACCGACAAACTCAAAAAAGCATCGCCCGACAACGATCCCGAAGTAGTGGCTCCGCTGATTATGGTGGCGGATTAAGGGGAAGTACCCACAAAAAACGCCCGGTACGCATTCATTGCATACCGGGCGTTTTTCGTGGTTGAGCTGTTATTTGTCTTTGTATTTTCCTCTCCTGAGCAGCATATCAACAGAGTCGGGACTTAGTCTGGCTAAATCTTTGTTTGCCTCATCTAACTTTCTTTGCGCAAAAACAGGGAGGTGTTCCTGCGCTGAACGGGCAGGAGCAGGCTTCGGCTCATGTTTTGGAGGATTTGCTTTAAGGCTTTCCATAATTTCAAGGGATAAGACGAATTATAAACCGTTTATAGTCCGCATCTGGTTCAAAGAGTTCAAGTCGTCCATCGCTATATTCGCCAAATACCTGATACCGTTGTTGGATACTCACCAATTCACGATCGATCACAATCCGATACAGTCTGGTTCGGCGTTCGTCACTTCCTCTAAATGTAACGGCTACTCCCGGAAATTTGGTGAAGAAATTATCCACAATGCGGATAACGGTTGCAAGCACCGTTCTCATACTGTTGTTGTTCGTTACGTTCATATCGCTCTCAGCACCGTCATCCATCAAATCTGAAAGAGCCAGATTAAACAAGGCGGGCAAACTCGTTTCCGTAAATCGAACAATCTTACTGACTGTCTTCTCGTCACTCACGCTTTTGAAATCGTAGCGAATGTTGATCGGCTGGGCTAAAGAATCGTGGGGTGTCTCGCCCATGTAAGTGGTGGTGTGTCACGAACATAAACTTTCCCAGTCAAAATGATTACTTAACCACTTGCCAGACTTCCAGCGGTCGGTCGGTACTCATAATGTCGGCTCCGTTTTCGGCAAAGTTTTTGTAAACCTGATCGCCTTTGGCGGCTGCCTGCTTGTCTAAGTTGCCCAGCGTACCCAAAATACAGGCTATGCCTTTCTGGTGCAGAAATTCATACAGTTCTTTCGGTGGTTCGGTTACGCCCACGAAGGCCACCATCCGATTGTCAGGGATGCCGAGATCGTGCAGTCTATCGTATTCGGCACGGTTGCGGATGGTAACGGAAATCATCAGGTCGGGGTCGATACTGTGGACGAGGGCCGCGTCTTTGGCATTGTACGTGATCACGGCAACATACGCGCCTGCGCCAGTACGACGAACCATGTCCACAACCTTCGCAAACGATACGTTGCGTTTTACGTCAAGGGTATAGGTGACGTTATTTTTACCCCAGCGCAGAATCTCTTCAAGCGTCGGAATTTTGTAAGACGTCAGGGTGCCCATATTGTCTTTGAGCCGGTACTGCTGGGTTTCGGCGTAGGTATGGTCGATGAGCTTGCCGGTGCCGGTGGTGGTACGGTTCAGGGTGGCATCGTGCATCATGACCATAACGCTGTCTTTGGTCAGGTCAATGTCGCACTCGATCACAACGGGCCGGGCGGACGTACCAATCTGTTTCGACAGGTATTGAAACGACTCTACGCAATTTTCGGGATAACCGGCCAGGTCGCCCCCACCCCGGTGGGCCGAAATGTTGGCGCGGGCCGGCGTTCCGGGCTGATAGCTAAAGTATTGAGCAGCGTTACTCCCGGCGGTTTTACTGGGCGTCCGGCTCGAACAGGCAACCGCAACAGCGGCCACAAACAGATACAGAAAGCGGTTTTTCATACCACAAAAATACCGCACGATTTCACACTACGAACCGCAGGTTGCTAATCATTCCATTGCTACAACATAGAGACCATGCCCCGAAAGAGCGCGGTCAGTTTAGGTTCGGCGCGGGTGGCAGCGGCAATTATTTTCTGAATGTCGGCTTTTTCGAGCGAGTCGGGCAAGCACATATCCGTAATGATCGACACGCCGAACACGGCCATACCCATCTGACTGGCCACAATGACCTCCGGCACGGTTGACATCCCCACGGCGTCGGCACCCCACTGCCGCAGCATCCGGTACTCAGCCCGCGTTTCGAGCTGTGGCCCCGTCACGCTCACATACACGCCCCGTTTGAGCGAAACACCCAGTTCTGGTGCCAGCGCAAATGCCCGGTCGATGAGGGTTTTGCGGTATGGTTCGCTCATATCAGGGAAGCGGTCGCCAAATTGGGGCGAGTTAGGGCCGGTGAGTGGATTCTGTGGTAGCAGCAGGCTGATGTGGTCGTCAATCACCATCAGGTCGCTGGTTTGGAAATCGGGGTTCAGGCCCCCGGCAGCGTTGGAAACGAGCAGCGTCCTGACGCCCAGCGCGTTCAGCACCCGCACCGGAAACGTAACCTGCTGCATAGAGTATCCCTCGTAAAAATGGAATCTCCCCTGCATTACCACAACGGACTTTCCCGCCAGCGTGCCGAACAGCAGTTTACCGGAATGAAACTCAACCGTTGCCAGCGGAAAGTGAGGAACATTGGCGTAGTCGATAGTTGTCTCAATCTCCACGTCGTTAGCCAGCGCACCGAGTCCGGTACCGAGAATAATACCAATAACGGGCGTAGCGACTGTTTTTTTCTGGATGAAGCGCACAGCTTCCTGAATCTGTTCGAGCATAAATAGAGGTTGGACGTACTACGGCACGTATGTCTCCAACACGGTGAAACTTCCTTCGCGATAGGTTTCGGTGTTTGGCACAAGCGTGACGGTATTGATAGTAGCCGGAATCAGGACGCATTGGCCCGTGTTGAGCGGGACAGTATAGCCACCCGGTGCATTGACAATCAGCCCACCCGCTACGCAAATCAGCACCACGAACGAGTCAATA
>JBBRUB010000193.1:0-6720 GCA_038248175.1 Cytophagales bacterium
TCCCGATTATCGCCCCAACGGTTCGGCTCCCGATCCCGACTACGCGCAGTGGGATGCTATTATGGTCAACCATGCCCCGCAAACCAGCAATCCCGCCCCCGCCGATGATGATCTGTACACCATCATTTACACGTCTGGCACTACCGGCAACCCCAAAGGCGTCATGATTGAATACGGAGCCATGCGGAAGGCCATTGGTCACACCCGAACCGAATTGCGCCATGATTTAACTGAAGCTCGGTTCTTCTCGTACCTGCCGCTTTGTCACGTAGCCGAACGTAACATCGTCGAAGCTGTTTGCCTGGCCACGGGCGGCACCGTGTATTTTACCGAGTCGCTCGATACGTTTGCCCGGAATCTGGCCGCTGCCCGGCCCACGCACTTTCTGGCCGTGCCGCGCATCTGGACCAAACTCCAACAGGGCGTACTGGCTAAAATGCCCGCCGAAAAACTCGACAAGCTGCTCAAAATACCCATACTGAACCGACTCATAAAACGCAAAATCCGGCAGGGGCTGGGACTGAACGACGCCAAAGTCATCATTACCGGAGCTGCCCCTATGCCTATTTCGCTCATTCAGTGGTTCCGGCGGCTCGACATCCATATTCAGGAAGCATATGGTATGACAGAAAACCTCGGAGCGGTGTCGATCATGCCGCCCAACGCAGTAAAGGACGGTACCGTTGGGAAAATTTATGATAGCGTGACGGTGCGGCTCGACCCGCAAACGGGCGAGCTACTGACCCGCTGCCCCTGGCTCATGCGCGGCTACTACCGCGAACCTGCTCTGACCGAAGCCGTGTTGCAGGATGGCTGGCTGGCCACCGGCGACGTAGCTGAGGTGGATGTTGACGGCTACGCGCGTATTACGGGCCGGGTCAAGGAAATGTACAAGAGCCCCAAAGGTGAGTACATTGCCCCGTCGCAGATCGAGTCTGGCTTTGCCGACAACTCCTATATCGAGCAGATTTGCGTGGGTGGGCAGCAGTTGCCGCAGCCCATTGCGCTGGTGGTGCTGTCGGAGATTGGTCGTCGGGCGGGGCGGCAGATCGTGGATTCCAGTCTGGAGCAGACCCTCGGTCAGGTGAACCCCCGGCTGCATGGCTACGAACACGTCCGGAAAGTGGTGGTGGTAAAAGAGGGCTGGACGGTTGAGAATAACCGGATGACGCCAACCATGAAAATTAAGCGTAACGTAATCGAGTCGTGGTACGAGCCGCAGATGGAACCCTGGTTTGGCCGAACCGAAACGGTAATCTGGGAAGAATGAATTTGTCCCGTTCATGACAAAGACGGTAAGTTCAGGGCTACTCTTTGTAAAGGGTGGCCATTTTTTTGCCGATTGCAGTAGTAAGTTTGTCTTTACCTGCCGCAAACGGGTCACGAAGCCATTTGCAACAGCCAATTACTCCACTATGCGTCATATTGTTATTCTGGGAAACGGCATTGCCGGTATTACTGCCGCCCGCGAGCTGCGCAAACGTACCGACAACGCTATTACGGTTATCTCTGCCGAAACGCCCCATTTTTTCTCGCGAACGGCACTCATGTACGTCTATATGGGGCACATGGAATACCACCACATCAAACCCTACGAAGACTGGTTCTGGGCCAAAAACCGCATCGACCTCGTGCAGAATACGGTACAATCGGTTGACTTTGCTAACAAACTTCTTAACTATGCCGACGGGCAAACGCTTACATATGACGTACTGATTCTGGCTGTTGGGTCGGCCCCGAATATGGCGGGCTGGCCCGGTCAGGACCTGCGCGGCATTCAGGGACTCTACGGCAAACCCGACCTCGACCGGATGGAGGCCGATACCAAAGGTATTACGCACGCGGCTGTGGTTGGGGGCGGGCTGATTGGTATCGAACTTTGCGAAATGATGTATTCGCGGGGCATTCAGGTTTCGTTTCTGGTGCGCGAAAAAACGTTCTGGAATACCGTACTGCCCGCCGAAGAATCGGCGATGGTGACGCGCCACATCCGCGCTCACCACATTGACCTGCGCACCGAAACCGAACTTGCCGAATTTCAGGACGACGGCACCGGAAGGGTGGGGGCGTTGCTGACCAAAGCGGGCAAAACCATTCCGGTGCAGTTTGCGGGCGTATCCATTGGCGTTCATCCCAACATCAACATGCTGAAAGGTACGGCACTGGAAACCGATCGGGGTATTCTGGTCAACCCTTTTCTGGAAACCAACCTGCCCGACGTCTATGCCATCGGCGACTGTGTGCAGCACCGGATGCCCCCGGCAGGTCGTAAACCCCTCGAACAAATCTGGTACACGGGCCGGATCATGGGCGAAACCGTGGCGCAGACCATTACCGGAACGCCAACGATCTATAAACCGGGCGTTTTCTTCAACTCGGCCAAGTTCTTCGACATCGAATACCAGACCTACGGAAACGTACCAGCTTTTTTGCCCGACCGTGCCGACGGACCGCTCGGCTCCGAAGAAAGTTTTTACTGGCAACACGATACCAAAAACATTGCCCTGCGCATCAACTACCGTAGCACTGACCACGCCGTTACAGGTATGAATGTGCTGGGTATGCGGCAACGGCAAACCGTGTGGCAGGACTGGATTGCGGGCAGTCAAACCATCCGGCACGTTATGGAGCACCTACCCGAAGCCAACTTTGACCCGGAGTTCTCCAAACAGTACGAGCGAGACATTCTCAATCACTACAACCGTCATCACCCCGACCAACCGGCGGCCCTGTTAAAAGCAAAAAAGGGGCTATTCGGCAAGTTGCTGCAACGTCGTTAACTTCCCTGCGTCCACTCAATAGCAACGGCCTGTTCAAGGTCGGGATGCAGGCTGATGGCGACGGGGCAGGTGTGTGCAATTTTTTCGAGCCGGGCGCGGGTGGCTTCGTCGGGCATTGGGTTGGCCTGAAGGGTAATACTAACCTCAATCCGCGCAATACGCCGGGGTGGTTGCGTGGTCATTATCTTCGTTACGCTGAGGGTGCTGCCTGCCAGTTCAATGCCATCGCGCCGGGCAAAAATGGCCATTGTGGTGATGATGCACGTGCCGAGGGCGTTGGCTACCAGATCGGTAGGGGAGAAAGCCTCGCCCCGGCCCTGATTGTCGGTGGGTGCGTCGGTATTTATGTGGGTGCCTGACTGGAGGTGGGTACAATCAGTACGCAGATTGCCGGAGTAGTCTATGTGAATGGTAGCCATAGTGTATGTTGGTTGATTACCAAACATATAAATAAACTGCTTGTTAGGCTATTGTGCGGGGTTATTTTACAAAAAGCCGTATATTGAAGAGGTTTTAAGTCAGGATTTTACATCAATGCGAACGCTATACATCATACTGACTCTTGCACTGACCGGTTCATGGGTGTCGGGCCAGACCAGCCGGGCCACGCCCCCAGAGGATCAGGGAGATAACTACCAGACTATTACTACGTTTGGCGTTACTACCAACACCAATTCGGGCATTTTAGGTGGCGTTTCGTTCCGGCAGTCCAAGCGGCTTTCGGGCGAGTTGTTCGGGATGCCACAGTATCAGTATCTAAGCGTAGAAATCGTTAACGTCAAGCACCCCAAAGAACTTGCGGCTTCGTTTACGGCTGGTTCACGGTATATTCAGGGTAAGGAAAATTATCTGTTCGTAATTCGTCCGCAATATGGGCGCGAAGTGAAACTGTTTCAGCGCGATGAGGACGATGGCATTTCAGTAAGTGGTATTCTGGCCGCCGGCCCGTCGCTGGGAATCATTAAGCCGTATTATCTTGAGGTACAGTCCGGCAACAGAAGTGCTCGTTCGGTGCCAGCATCGCAGGTAAACGGCTCGATAACGGCTACCGGTGAGACCGTGACGGGAGCGGGCAGCATTTTTCAGGGCTTTGGCGAATCTAAACTCGCTGTGGGCCTGAACCTGAAAGCCGCGCTTAGCTTTGAACTGAGTGCCTTCAGAACAAACACGACCGGCGTGGAGATTGGGTTTCTTGCCGAGATTTTCCCGCAGCGGATCATCATCATCCCCAATACCGACCCCGGTGCCAGCCGCGCCGACGGTAATCGAAATTTCTTTACGTCAGCCTACCTCGCGCTGTTTTTCGGCAGTAAGAAATAGGAAAGGGAGCAAGGGGAATAAAGGAACAGGAGGGGAAATGCGCCACTCCTGTTCGTCCCTTTGCTCGCCTACCGCCTTTACTCCCTTTTTCTGAACTTTCCGCCCGATAAACGAATTTTGCTGGAAAGGATTAGTCTGCCATGATTGAACTCCCCGTAGTACCCTCTGCTGAGCAACGTCGTAAAAAACCTGACTGGCTGCGCGTAAAACTGCCCATCGGTCCCGAGTACGCCAAAGTCCGCAAACTCGTTGATGAGCATAAACTGCATACCATCTGCGAAAGCGGCAACTGCCCCAACATGGGTGAGTGCTGGGGTGCCGGAACGGCTACGTTTATGATCCTCGGCAACGTCTGTACCCGCAGTTGCTCGTTCTGCGCCGTGGCCACCGGTCGCCCACCCGAATACGACACCGACGAACCCCGGCGCGTGGCTGAAGCCATCTTGCTGATGAAGGTCAAACACGCTGTCATCACATCCGTAAACCGCGACGAACTAAAAGACCGGGGTGCCGAAATCTGGTACCAGACCGTGCGGGCCGTTAAAGATGCATCGCCAGCCACCACCATAGAAACGCTTATTCCTGACACCAAAGGCAACTGGGACGCCCTCGTGCGTATGATCTCGGCGGGTCAGGAGGTGGTTTCGCACAACATGGAAACCGTAGATCGGCTGTACCGGCGCGTACGCCCGCAAGCCCGGTACGAGCGTAGTCTGGAGCAAATCCGGCGCACCAAGGCGTATGGGCAGCGTACCAAATCAGGTATCATGCTGGGTTTGGGCGAGACCCACGACGAAGTATTTGGCGCGATGGATGACCTGGTGGCCAACGGGCTGGATATTCTGACCCTGGGGCAGTACCTACAGCCTACCAAGATGCACCATGAAGTGATAGAATGGATTCATCCCGATACGTTTGCCATGTACAAAGAAGAAGGCGAACGGCGCGGTCTGAAATACGTAGAATCCGGTCCGCTGGTACGGTCGAGTTACCACGCCGAAAAGCATGTGAACGTGTAGGCATACAAATAAATAGGTATTCCTGCCATTTAATGAGAAGAGTCCGGGCCGGCGGTTCGGGCTTTTTAGTTGCTGAATGAAAAAATACGACTTCATTATTGCCGGGGGCGGTATGTCGGGCCTGAGTCTGGCCTACTACCTCACGCAGTCGCCCCTGCGAAACCGCTCGATACTGATTCTGGATCGTGACCAGAAAAACCGCAACGACCGGACCTGGAGTTTCTGGGAAGATGGAGCCGGGCCGTTTGAGTCGATTATGTTCAGGAAATGGAGTACTGTGAGCTTTCACGGTACCACCCACGCCGGGCTGTTAGACATGGGATCGTACCAGTATAAGATGTTGCGGGGTATTGACTTCTACACGTTCATGGATGCCGAACTGGCCAAATTTCCTAATATCGAACGTAAACAGGTAACTATAAACCGGATTGCCGATTCGCCCCAGGGTGGGTTTGTTATTGCCGATGATGAGCCATACATCGCTGATTATGTTTTCGACAGCACCTTTGCGCTTAATTTAAACAAGCCGCAGAATCACAATCTGCTGCAACACTTCAAAGGCTGGATAATCGAGGCCGAAAAGCCCTGCTTCAATCCTGAACAACCCGAAATTATGGATTTCCGGGTGGCTCAGCATGGCGACTGCCGGTTTATCTATGTAATGCCGTTCAACGAACGCACCGCCCTGATCGAATTCACGCTGTTCAATGACAAACTTCTGACCGATGCTGAATATGACGCCGATATCCGGCAATATATCAGCCGGTTTATCGACACGGGTACGTATCAGATTCGCGAAACTGAGTTTGGCATCATCCCAATGTCGGACGTCAAAACGGAAGAAAACCCCTCGGAACACATTGTGCGCATCGGCACAGCGGGGGGCTATACTAAAGCCTCGACGGGCTATACGTTTCAGCGTACCCAGCAATACCTGCGCGACATTGTACGTAACCTGAACGAGACCGGCAAACCCGCCCGTCAGAAATCGTGGTTTAGTGGACGATTTAAACTCTATGACAGCGTGTTACTGAACGTGCTGGAAAATAAACGGCACCCGGCAGACGACGTTTTTACGCGTTTTTACGCCAGAAATAAACCTGTCAATGCGTTCCGGTTTTTGGACGAGAAAACCGGTTTTTCTGATGAACTACGCTTCTTTTCTACTTACCCATGGTGGCCGTTTACGGTGGCGTTTTTTGACGTAATGCGCCGGAAAATGCTTGGCTAACTGTTTGACACATTTAAAGTAACGCGAACTATGAGATTGAGGACTGCCTTTCGGGCCAAATAGCCCTTGTTAATCCCGGCAGGCTTGTCCGATATGATTCGCGTTAAAGTAAGTCCGTGCAGTGCAAGAGACTCCCCGTCTTGATTGTCGTTTTGATATATTAACAACATATGTATAATCAAAATGTATATTTCTGAATAATAGGGCATCTTTATAGTAAAAAAAGAACGTAACTGTTTAGGTAGCCCAAGCGCAGCTACCGCTGAGAACGTTGGTGAGTTGCTCAACCACGTTCAGTTTGTTCTTTCTCATGGTGGAGATAAAGCCCGAAATACGGGCATAGCAAGCTGCCCCGGCCAAGGTCCGAAAA
>JBBRUB010000194.1:0-6718 GCA_038248175.1 Cytophagales bacterium
ACCGTTTCGACAGCCGCGTCAAACTATCCGTGTTACGAACGCTATTGCACCTCCGGCGCGACAACCCCGCCCTTTTCGCCGACGGTGAGTATCTACCGCTGACCGTGGAGGGAACGCACAGCCGACACGTACTGGCGTTCATGCGCCAGTACAGGGCTAACTATTGCGTCGTGGCCGTGCCGCTGTACGTAGCGCAACTGACCACCGCCCGTCAAGAAACCGACACCCTTACCATCGACTGGCAGGACACCCGGATTGTATTGCCCGACAACGCCCCGGCCAACTGGACAAATCAGTTCACGGGCGAACCGGTCACGGATTTATCGATTCAGGCCCTGTTCAATGCCTTACCGGTAGTGGTACTGATTGGGTGAGACAAACAAAATTCCGGCCTGTAACAGCCCAACTGTGCGCCAATCTGCGTTATTTCGCAGAGAATCAATACGTAAAGCACTGAATGGTAGGTATTATCATGGGCAGCATCTCGGACCGGGGCATCATGCAACAGGCCGCCGACGTCCTGACCGAACTGGGCGTAGCCTGGGAAATGGACATCGTATCGGCCCACCGGACGCCCGAAAAAATGGTCGAGTATGCCAAAACAGCCCGCAGCCGGGGGTTGCGCGTCATTGTGGCGGGCGCGGGTGGAGCGGCTCACCTGCCCGGCATGGTGGCCTCGCTCACCACCCTGCCCGTCATTGGGGTTCCGGTAAAATCCAGCAACTCAATTGACGGATGGGACTCGGTACTGTCTATACTACAAATGCCGGGTGGCGTTCCAGTAGCAACGATGGCCCTCGACGGAGCCAGAAATGCCGGGATTCTGGCCGCGCAGATTGTGGGTACGTTCGATGAAACGGTGGCTCAAAAATTAGCAGACTTCAAAGAAGAATTAAAAGAAAAAGTGGCTCAGATGAGTCAGCAACTATCTGCCCATGCAAACTGATACTAAAAATCCCCGTCCAGGTGGTACGTCTAACCTGCCAACCATCACGCTCCTCGTGCTGGTTGGTCTCGTGGCCGCCCTGTTGTACGTTGGCTATGACTACTTCGTGGATAATACCAACGGCTCCGACGAACTGACCAACGTAGCCCTGGATACTACCTCGCAGCAGCAGGTAGCGCAAAACGATCCCGATATGCTGATGGCCCCCGAAGAGACTGACAATTCTGCGCTCCCAACCCCCGTCGATCTGAGTCAGGCCCCCACCCCCGCCGACGCGCCCGAAGCCAACGCGCTGGCCGAAGACGTGGCCGCTGCCAACCGCGAAACGACCGACGGCAAACCCGCCCCCGACGAAAAACCGGTGGCCGATGCTAAACCCGTAGTGGAGAAGCCAAAAACAGAAAAGCCAAAACCCGAACCCGTAGCCGTTAAACCGGCTTCCGTACCAGCGGTCGCCGTGAATTCGGTCGCCGTGAATTCGGTCGCCGTGAATTCGGGTGGCGTGAGTAACACCCATACGGTGAAAGCCGGGGAGACGTTTTACGGTGTGGCCAACAAGTACAACATGAGTATCAACACGCTAAAAAAAATGAATCCCGGCGTATCGGAGCAGGACATTAAGGCGGGCGTTACCAAACTGAACGTAAAAGTTCGGGCCGTGCATACCGTTGGCACGGGCGACGTGCTGCGGGTGGTGGCCGAAAAGTACGGCGTAAGCAAAGAAGCCCTGATGCGGGCCAACGGCAAAACCAAAGACATGGCCACGCGGGGCGAGAAGCTCATTATTCCGTATTCGGACAAGCAGTAGGCACCAGTGGATCGGGTAATTTTAGGGTCTGTTTTGCTTTATCACAGCGAAACAGACCCTTTCCATTTCTAAGCGTATGATACCTTCATTCTCCATAAACCGACGCGATTTTCTGTACGGAACCGCAGCGTCGATGGCCCTTTTGTCGCTCGACGCGCAGGGTTTACCAGTTACCAAACCAGCTAAAACGTACCGCGTGGGCCTAATTGGTACGGGCTGGTACGGCAAGAGCGATCTGTTCCGACTTATTCAGGTGGCCGACATCGACGTAGTAGGCCTGTGCGACCCCGACAAAAATCAGCTCACCAAAGCGGGCGAACTGGTTGGCAAACGGCAGAAATCCGGCAAAGTCCCCGCGCTTTACGGCGACTACAAGAAAATGCTGGCCGAGCAAAAACCCGACATCGTCCTCATCGGCTCGCCCGACCATTGGCACGCTCTCCAGTGCATTGACTCGGTCAAAGCCGGAGCGCACGTGTATGTGCAAAAACCCATCAGCGTGGACGTACTGGAAGGCGAAGCGATGGTAGCAGCCGCCCGCAAATACAACAAAGTGGTGCAGGTGGGTACGCAGCGCAAAAGTACCCCGCACCTCATCGACGCCAAAAAGAACATTGTCGATGCCGGGTTGCTGGGCAAAATCTCGCACGTGGAGATGTGCTGCTACTTCCATATGCGGGCCAACGGCAACCCGCCCGTATCGCCCGTACCCGCCTTTTTCGACTATGAAACCTGGACCGGTCCCGCGCCTATGCGTCCCTACGATGGCCTGCCGCACATACGCTGGTGGCGCACGTTCAACGAGTACGGCAACGGCATTATGGGCGATATGTGCGTGCATATGTTCGACACGGTGCGCTGGATGCTCAACCTCGGCTGGCCCAATCGGATTGATTCGAGTGGCGGGATTTATAATGACAAAACCGGCAAGTCGAACATTGCCGATACGCAGTCGGCGCGATTTGAATACGACGGGCTGAACTGCGTCTGGCAGCACCGCGCCTGGGGAACGCCCAACAACCCCGACTACCCCTGGTCGTTCACGATTTACGGCGACAAAGGCACACTCTGGGGCAGCACCATGCAATACGACTTCATTCCCGGAGGTAAGGACGGGCCAACGAAGGGCGAGAAAATCCACAAAGACGTGGTCTATGAGAAGGAGAAATACCCCGAAGACCTGACCGAAGAGCGCATCGAACTTAACGCGGCCCCCGCCACCCGGCTGCATATGATCGACTTTTTAAAAGCTATTGAAAAAAACAGCCTTCCCATTGCCGACATCGAACAGGGGCACATCTCAACGGCCAGCTGCATCATGGCCAATATGTCGATGGCCCTGGGTCGGCCACTGGTTTACGACCCCAAAAAGCGGATCATCGTGGGCGACGCCGAGGCTACCAAACTCCTGCAACGGCCCTACCGCGCCGGCTACAAACATCCTGACCCAAATCGGGTTTAACACGGCCTTTTTAGGGACCGGCACACGGTGGTAAAGAAATAATTTCGTTCTTTACCACCGTATTTTCTATTCACATCTGATGCTTCCTGAACTGAACCACTATCCCGTGAACTGGGTTGACGGCATGAAAATTGCCCGTCGGCATTTTACCGAGTTCGAGTACTTCGTTACCGATCACCTGCGCGATACCGGTGCGATGAACCTTACCTCGTTCAACTACGGTCTGCTGCCCTCTACCCTGTCCGATTTTAGCACGCAGGTCATTACCGATCCCAACCAGAATCTGCGCATCCAGCTTACCAACTGCCGGGCCATCACGGGCGCGGGCTGCCGCATCGAACTCGTCAACGAATCGCTCGAACTGGCCACCAGCCTGACCGAGGTGCTGAACAAGTTTAATATGCCGATGGCCGACGAACTACAGTTCCTGATCGTCCTGTCCATCGACCTCTTCAACCGCAAACCAAACGGTGCACCCTCACCCACCGAGGGCTTTCCGCGCCCACCGTTTTCACGCCCGTCGCACGTACTCAGCGTGGTGCCGAGCCACCAGTATGACGCCCCGCCCGGTCAGCGGCCCCGCTACCGCTCCGGCGAGTTTGAAGCGTTTGACCTGATTGTGGGGCAGTTGACCTGCAAATACGGCCAACTGGCCAACGACGACACGTACATTCCGGCCTGTACCGCCATCAGTAGCCACCCGCGTTTGCAGGACTGGGCGAACAGCATCCGCAAAGTCCTCTCCGAAGCCCAGCGCGACGCCTTTCTGATTGTCCGAAAAGTCTGCGAAAAGCGCGGCACTGAAGACGCCCGCAAAGCCGGTCCCCTCGCCGAACTCATCCGCGACCTGTGCGAACAACTCACCGCCGGGCTGAACGATACGCTGAATCGGTTCGGCTTCACCGCCTACGAACAGGCACCGGTGTTGCTGCTCGAAGCCATTACGCTGGCCACGCGCCGGGTGCAAACCGCCTTAATGAACCTCAACAACCCCGCCACCACCGGCAGCGTTAGAATGGGCGATCAGTTGGTGCTGAAGTACTTTCAGGACTGGACCGACATCTCGCCCGAACGCCTGACCAAGCAGGGCCTGGAGCGCGTAACGACCTACGCCTACGATCACGCCGATATTTATCCGCACCTTCAGGTCATTACGAAGTGCTGGACCGATCTGGCCAAAATTCTGAACGAGCTGTCTAAACTCGACTACATTGGCCAGGAACGCAAAGATCGCAGTATCCGCTACGACTCGGTCGTGACTGATCCCACCAAACTCCCCAACCGCCCCACCACGGCCCTGCTCGACGATGAGAGCGTAGCCCCGGTACGTCGGCGGATGACGGGCGGCAACTGATTTTCGTCTATTTTCATCTATCCATTAAAACCCCGTTTGTCACCCATGGAAGCAATCAATAAAACCGAACGGACTACCTCGCTCGTCAATTTTGTAGCGGTTTACATCATCATTCTGGCCATTCCGCTGTTTCTGGCTTTTTTTGCCGGTACCCGCAAAAGCTCTGGTGGGGGCAGTGCCAAAGCCGTGAACGAACAGGCCCTGCTGGCCGAGCGCATGGAAAAACTCCAGCTGTTCATCACCGACATGCAGACGCTGGACAAGAGCCGCCCCAACGGTACGTCGTCGCCGGAAAACTGGAAGCAGTGGCTTAACGAAGCCGAAGCACAAAACGAGAAATTTAAGCAGTCGGTCAATGAGTTTCGGACCGCGAAGGAGTTTACCGAAGCCCGCAACGGCATGCGCCAAAGTGCCTGTACGTACCTGGACATGGTGTATTACGAGCGGGGTGTCCATTTGGACAATCTCAAAGCCCTGCGTGGTGTGAGTAATGGCACCGCCATGATTCAGCAACTCCAGGCCGAAAAACAGGCGCTGCAAACGGAAAAACAACAGATACAGAATAACCTCAACCCCGCCAACGCCATGCTGGCCCAAAAACCAGCGGGCGGGGGTGGTGGCGGAGGAGGTGGGGGTGGCGGTGGCGGTGGCGACCCGCAGGCCCTCACCGATCTGAAATGGCAACTGCGTTTTGAAGACGCCGACTGCACCAAAACTAAAGCCGATATGCTGGCCACCTACAACGAAGCCGCCAAACGCAAACAACTGTACTCGACGGCCAAGCTCAATTTTCAGCAGATTGCCCAGCAGGCCCGCAACAGTTTTACCATCCAGAAATTAGCGTCGGGCAAGGTTCGCGAAATTGACCAGACCCTGGGCAAAATGTAGATTGATGTATGATGTATTTCCGGTAACGATAGCCTGATTTTAGCGGGCTTTATTTTTTTGCCGCCACGAATAACTTATACAGATTTGTTTGTCATGCTTCTTTCCGGTTCGGCGTACCGATCAGCATGACAAACAACCCTTGCACCATACATCATATATAAGACGCCCAGCCCAGGACGCTGGTGGGGTTTTCGCCTTCGTCGGCGAGGGTCAGGAACTGGTTGGCTTCGTCGGTGAGCAGGTGCGTGACGACCTCGGTTTCGGCGGGCAGGAAATAGCCAAGCAACAAATCCAGCACCGCCCGGCTACGGCCTTCGGGCAGAAAATCGGTCAGTTCAGTTTCGTTCAGCGGCCCCAGCCGAATCTCTACGGCGGGCATGGTATCCTGGTAAACGCCTTCGAGCGAGAAATTTCCCAACTCGATTTGTGCCAGTTCGTTCGCGGCTACACGGTCGCCGGGTTCGAGCTCAATCAGCAGCAACAGGGGCGGAATGGTGCGCAGCTGCACCGGCACGCCCAGCATGAGCGCGAGAACCTGCTGTACCAACGCCCGGTCGTTGATGAGTCGATGCGTAACGGGCAGTAGATGTAGCAGGTTGTTGAGTTGCCGAACGTCGAGCAGGGGGGCACGGGTAACGGTCCAGCCCGTACCGCTGGGGCGCGGCACCCGCACAAGCCGGTCGGCAGGCAGGCCCCAGATACCGCGCAGGACCTCGCCCTGATCGTCGCGGCTGAGATTTTCTTCGTTAATCAGGTACTTGCGTTCTTCCAGTTCCAGCTGAACGCCCTGAAGGTAAAACTCCTGCTCGATGGGCCGAAAAAACCGGCGGGCTGCCTGTTTGCGCTTGGCCTGCTCATCAATCTCCTTGGCAAATTCGCGCTCGTCGTCAACCGTTGGCTGGTGAAACAGACCTTCGGGCAGGTAATCGTACAGGCCATCGCGAAAGACCGGAATGTTCAGGAAATCGGGGTGGTCCGGTGCGTTTGGGTTGGGTTCTTCGCCCTCAAATACGTGCGCCGGCCCCACCCACACGCCCGAGGTATCGTTGGCTATGGATGCGTTACTCCTGGCAGACGTTTCTGAGTTGGATTCGTCGCCCGGCTTGCTCCGCACCACGCGCGATACGCCGACATCGGGCCGGTAATCGCGCGCGAACAGGCCCTGCGGATACACCAGTACGTCGCGCCGGGGATCCAGCCCGCCTTTCATCAGTTCGGCCAGCAAAACCTCCAGCCGCACATCAACGCCAATATTACGAC
>JBBRUB010000195.1:0-6678 GCA_038248175.1 Cytophagales bacterium
GGAAGTAGCCGAAGCGCTGCTACCACTCGTGAGCAAAGAAATTGCGGATCTGGTGGCCCTTGGCGTACCCGAAATCTGTGTCGATGAGCCGTCCATGTCGTGCTACGCGTACCGCGAAGACACGAAGCAGTTTGTGGATATGTTTAACCGGACGGTGGCACCGGGCGTGGGCAAAACCCGGCTCTCCATGCACCTGTGTTTCGGCAACTACAAAGGTCGGTCGGTGGGTAAGAAAAGCATTGCCCCCATGCTACCCGATTTCATGGACATGCAGGTTGATGAGCTGCACTCCGAAATGACCATCCTGAATTTCGCCGAAGTGCATCTGCTGGAACGCTTCGCTGAGAAATTCGACGTGGCCGTGGGTGTCATCGATGTGAAGAGCTATTACATCGAAACGCCGGAAGATGTGGCCGATCGCATCCGCAAATGCCTGCCCTACGTACCTGCCGAAAAACTTGCCGTAGCTCCCGACTGCGGACTAAGTCAGACGGCACGCTGGGCGGCTAAGCAAAAACTGACCAACATGGTGGCCGGCGCCAGACTGGTGCGTAACAGTTTATAGCTGGCAGTCAGGACTATTTTCCCTAAGGCTGCGTTTGCCGCTTCCTCAAAAGCCGTGTTTTCGGGCCGATAGTTGATTTGCATTCAGCATCTTTACCGCAAAGGCAGCTATACCCATGCACTCTGGTTTCGTAATTGCGGTGGGAACGGCCGTGCTGCTGACAATGGCTATTTTCATTGTTATGTTCGTGGCCTATTACCAACAAAAGCAGGCAAAACAGCAACTGGCTCTCAAAGAGATGCAGGAACGGCACCGCCGTGAACTGATGGCGGCTACGTTTCTGGGCCAGGAAGAAGAACGCAAACGGCTGGCCGCCGACCTGCACGACGGTATTGGTACCATGCTCTCGGTCACAAAGATGAGCCTGAATCAGGTGGAGCGATATCTCAACGGCGATAATCTGCGCTCCAGTTTGCAGGTGCAGAAAACCCGCTTAATGATTGATGAGACCATGACCAACGTCCGGCGCATCAGTCGAGACCTGGTACCTACCACCCTCGACCGGTTTGGCTTGCTGGCGGCTCTCGAAGAACTGGCCGACCGGGCATCTGAAGGTGGTATGGACGTGCAGATAGATAGCCCTGGCGATTTGCGTGATTTATCGCAAAATATCAGCCTGACGCTATACAGAATCAGTCAGGAACTCATCAATAACGTTATTCGCCACGCCAGAGCCACTGCCGTAACCATACAGGTCTATTGCTTTCGGCTCGACTCCGACGATGGCGAAGTGAGATTGTCAGTACAGGATAATGGTATCGGGTTCGATTTTGACGCCATTATGGAAAATAAACTGGGGGGGTTGGGGCTGCGCAACATCGAAAGCCGGTTGAGCGTGCTGAATGGCCATGTCACGTTCGATGTGGCACCGGGGCGGGGGTCTAACATTCACGTACAAATCAAGCTTCGGGATGCCGAATTCGTCTGATTTTTATGTTAATTTGTTTGCCGTCAGCGCGTTGACCGCGACTAATGGTAACAACCCTCTCAGCCAACAACCCTCCATGAGAAAAATCAAGATTGCAATCTGCGATGACCATACGCTTTTTCGGGTGGGTATGGCCACTATTCTTGCTCAGGTACCTGACGTTAACCTGATTCTTGAAGCCGCCAATGGGCAGGAACTCATTGACAGAATGCCCGGCAAGATGCCCGACGTTGTACTGCTCGACCTGCAAATGCCCGTGCTGGACGGCACCGCCACAACCGACTACATTCGGGAGCACTGGCCGTTGGTCAAAATCATTATCCTGACCATGCACGATGAGGACCGGATGGTACTGCACCTGCTCGAAAAAGGGGTTAGTGGCTATCTGCTCAAAGATGCCGAAGCGGGTGAGGTAGAGACAGCCATTCGTAAAGTGATGGATGAGGGCGTTTACCTCAACGACTTCGTGTCGAAAGCGATGCTGCGCAAAATGACCAATAAAACCAGAGTCGATAAGCCCACCAATGCCTTTTATAATAGCAAGATTCTGCTGTCTCAGCGTGAAAAAGAAGTGCTGACGTTCATTTGCGAGGGGATGTCAACCAACGAAATCAGCGAGAAGATATTTCTGAGTCCCCGCACGGTGGAGGGACACCGATTGCGCATTCTCGAAAAAACCGGTACTAAAAACACGGCGGGTATGGTGGCATACGCATTCAAAAACGATCTCGTTGGAACCAGTCTTGCGTAAAGGCCACCATTGTGTTTCAAACTTTTTGATCTGGTTAGCCGTATGTATGCTGTAGATCACTTATAAATACGCATGAATAACTACACGAAAAAAGGACTTTTTTTAGCGCTGACCGGGGGCGTTTTAATGGGTTTACTGGCCTTTTGCGCCCCCCGTATCAGCAACAATGTCTCAGATGAGAAAATAGAAGCGGCCAATAGCGTCGATATGGTCATCCATAGCATCTGGGACGATCTCGCTAAAAAGCACATCAACGACGAGGGACTTGTTGACTACAAAGCGTTTAAAGAGGACGTAAAAACGCTGGACAGTTACTTAGCTATGCTGGGTGAAAATCCACCCAAAGATTCCTGGAGCAAAGACGAGAAAATGGCATACTGGATTAATGCCTATAACGCCAACACCGTCAAGCTGATTCTGGACTATTATCCGGTCAAAAGTATCAAGGACATTGGTAGTAAAATCCAGATTCCGTTTGTGAGTACGCCCTGGGCCAAGAAGTTTATCAGGATCGGCAACGAGACGATGAGTCTTGACAACATCGAACATGGCACTTTGCGGAAAGATTTTGACGAGAAACGCATTCACTTCGCACTGGTTTGTGCAGCCATGTCCTGCCCGCGTCTGCGCAACGAAGCTTACACCGCCGAAAAACTCGACGCGCAGTTAGACGAGCAGGGGCAGGACTTTATAAATAACCCCGCCAAGAACAGAATAGACCCCAAAAAGGCACAGCTCTCCAAGTATTTCGACTGGTACAAAGGCGACTGGAAGGATAACGATAAGTCGGTAATGTACTGGGTGAACCGCTACTCAAAAACCAAAATCAACAAAGACACCGATATCTCGTTTCTGAATTACAACTGGGCGTTGAACGAACAGAAATAAGCAGTTTCCCGTTATTGGTAAGCAGTTATCAATAGACCTAACCAATGATAAGGTCTGATGATAGCTGCTTATTGTTTACAGGAAACTGCTTATGAAACGCATTTTATACTGGTTCCGAAATGACCTGCGGCTGCACGATAACGAAGGCTTTGCCCGCGCCCGTGCCGATGCCGACGAGGTGCTGCCGGTTTTTGTGTTCGACCCCGCCAGCTTTGCCGAACTGCCCGGTCTGGGTTTTCGGAAAGCGGGCGTCTTCCGGGCTAATTTTCTGATAGAGTCTGTTGCTGGTCTGCGGCAGTCGCTGCAAAGCAAAGGAGCCGATCTCATTGTACGCGTTGGTCAGCCCGCCCACATTCTGGCCGAACTTGCCGGGAGTACAGGGGTTAACGCCGTATATACCAGCAAGGAGGTGACGCAGGAAGAAACCGATCTGGAATCGGACCTGAGCAAGCGGCTCAAACCGCTCAATATCGACCTAAGCCTGTTCTGGCAAAGTACGCTCTACCACGTCCGCGATTTGCCGTTCCCCGTGGCCAAACTGCCGGAGGTGTTCACGCAGTTTCGGAACAAAGTCGAGAAATACGCCCAGATTCGGGAGGTAATACCAACGCCCGGTGCCGTTCAACTGGCCACCAGTGTAAACGGCGAAGCGGTTGCGTCTGACCCAATGCCGACGCTGGCCACGTTTGGGTTTCCGGCGCAGTACACCGCCGACGTGCGGGCGGCTGTGCCGTTTAAAGGGGGCGAAACGGTGGCCCTGGCGCGGCTGCAACGCTACGTCTGGGAGCATGAACACATCAAAACGTATAAAGAGACCCGTAATGGAATGCTCGGCGAAGACTACTCCAGCAAGTTCTCGGCGTGGCTGGCCCTGGGCTGCCTGTCGCCCCGGCTGGTGTATCAGGAAGTGAAGCGGTACGAAGCCGAACGTCATAAAAACGACTCGACCTACTGGCTGATTTTTGAACTGATCTGGCGCGACTTTTTCCGGTTTGTGGCCCTGCGGTACGGAACACGGCTCTTTAAACCGAGCGGCATTAAACACGACCTGGGTAAACGCTGGCGTCACGACCGGGTTTTGTTCTGGCAGTGGGCAAACGGCGAAACCGGTATTCCGTTCATTGACGCTAACATGCGCGAGCTGAACAGTACGGGCTTTATGAGCAACCGGGGGCGGCAGAACGTGGGCAGTTTTCTGGTTAAAGACCTCGGCATTGACTGGACCTGGGGCGCGGCTTATTTTGAGAGTCTGCTGGTTGACTACGACCCGTGCAGCAACTGGGGCAACTGGAACTACGTAGCAGGCGTGGGTAACGACCCGCGCGAAGACCGTTATTTTAATATTTACAGCCAGGCTATCCGCTACGACGAAGACGGGAAATACGTAAAACACTGGCTGCCCGAACTGGTCAGTGTACCTGCCCCCGCCGTTCATATCGTATCGAACCTATCGGCAGATGAGCAGCGGAAATACGGCGTGGCACTGGGCGAGGACTACCCCATGCCGATTATCAATCCAAACAAGTGGCTAAAGGCGCAAAAAGACCGTTAGGCCAAAAAGTTAAAACAAATCCATAGTTTTGACGAGTTTTGAACCCGTCAACCACCTTATCTGGTCAACCAATCATGTCAAAAGTAACCATCATCATCCTCGTTGTTTTAGCTCTGTTTGGCTTTTACGGCTGTAGTTCGTACAACGGCTTAGTGCAGAAAGATACGCAGGTAGAAAACTCCTGGGCTAACGTGCAAACGCAATATCAACGCCGGGCCGACCTGATACCGAACCTCGTTAGAACGGTACAGGGTGCCGCCAATTTCGAGAAGAGTACGCTCACCGATGTCATTCAGGCCCGAGCCAACGCTACGAGCATGAAAATTGATCCCAGCAATCTGACGCCCGAAAACATCCAGAAATTTCAGGCGGCACAGGATAAACTGAGCGGATCGCTATCGCGCCTGCTGGCTGTTGCCGAGAGCTATCCGCAACTTAAAGCCACGCAGAACTTCTCTGAGTTACAGGCGCAGCTTGAAGGCACCGAAAACCGCATTACCGTAGCCCGCAACGATTTTAACGGTGTAGCTACGAGTTACAATGCTTCGGTACGGTCGTTCCCGAACAATATCTTCGCGGGTATCTTCGGCTTTGCCCGCAAAGGGCTATTTGAAGCATCGCAGGGCGCCCAAAGTGCGCCGACGGTTCAGTTTTAAGTTACAAGTTACAGCGTTGTAAAGTTGGCTAACGCAGTCATCTGTGATGCAACAGCCAACCTTGCAACGCTGTAACTCTACAACTTTATAACGCCTATATGTTCAACACAGCCGAGCAACAACGTATTGTCGAGGCCATTCAGGAAGCTGAAAGGGCTACGTCAGGTGAGATACGTGTCCACGTAGAGCCGCATTGTGCTGGTTCTGACCCCGTGGCCCGGGCCGTTGAGGTATTTGCTTCGCTGGGGATGCACCAGACGAAATTGCAAAACGGAGTGCTGTTTTATCTGGCATTTACCGACCGGAAGTTTGCTATACTGGGTGATAAAGGCATTGACGCCGTAGTACCGAAAGGGTTTTGGGAAGACACCAAAGACGTCATGCGTACCCAGTTTATTACCGGCGACTACGTGGGTGGTTTGCAGCAGGGGATTGCACAGGCCGGGCGGCAGTTGAAACAGTATTTTCCATACGATGGACCCTCCGACACCAACGAACTCCCCGACGATATTTCGTTTAACAGTTAATCGTGACTATACGTACCCGCTTTTTCTGCCTGATTAGTTCGCTGCTGATAGCCGTGCTGTTGCTGTTTACGCCAGCAACGGCGGTAAGGGCGCAGGTCAGTAGTGCCGATTCCGTTATTCCGGCCCGGCCTAATCCGCCCCGGCTGGTCAATGACTTTGTGGGTATTCTGAGCCGTTCTGAACGCGAGCAACTGGAGCAGAAACTTCGTGCCTACAACGACTCAACCTCTACACAGATCACCGTTGTCATCGTGCGCACCACGGAGCCTTACCCCATCGGTGATTTTGCGTTTCGGGTGGGGCGTAAGTGGGGCGTAGGGCAGCAGGGTAAGAACAACGGACTGGTACTGGCCTGGGCTACCGAAACACGAAAGGTTTACATTGCTACCGGCTACGGACTGGAAGGGGCCATTCCCGACGCTATTGCCAAGCGTATCATCAGCAACGTTATTGTTCCGAACTTCAAACAGGCTCAGTATTACCAGGGCCTGGACGAAGCCACAACCGAGATTATTCAACGCGCACAGGGTGAGTACCAGGCCGAACCTGACGCCGGCAACGGGGGCGAAGGTTCTAGCATCTTCATCTGGATTTTCGTCGTTCTTATCGTTATCTACTTTATATCCCGGCGGGGTGGGGGCGGTGGCCGTAGCAACCGAAACCGGGGCGGTGGCTTTTTTCCGCCCGTATTCCTTCCCACCTCTACCGGCTGGGGTGGCTCATCCGGGGGGGGGGGCTTTGGTGGCGGAGGAGGTGGTGGCTTCGGTGGTTTTGGGGGCGGTGGCTTCGGCGGTGGCGGTGCCGGGGGAGA
>JBBRUB010000196.1:0-6675 GCA_038248175.1 Cytophagales bacterium
CATCATTACCAGCATAACCGATGTCAGACCGGCAATGGCCGCAATCGTAATCAGGTAAACCGACCAGGTCAGCCCCACATCGGCAAATGCCTGTGCTACGGGCGCCTTTAAATCCATTTGCTTATAAGATACCATACCCGTCAGCACCAGCGACACCAGAATGTACAGGGTCGTACAGATAATGAGCGACGCAATGATAGCGAAAGGAATGTCTTTGGTTGGGTTGATAGCTTCGCCCGCCTGCGTCGATACGGCATCAAATCCGATATACGCAAAGAAAACTATACCAGCCGCCGTAACAACCCCACTGAAACCGAAGTGAGTCTGCCCGGTTTCGTCAACTACCGGCGGGGGAATAAAGGGCGTCCAGTTGGCGGCATCGACGTAGAACGACCCGGCAATAATCACAAAAATGACCGTAGCGACTTTCATAACAACGATGATGTTGTTGGTGCTGGCGGCTTCCTTGATACCCTTTACCAGAATGTACGTAACCACCCATACAATGAGCAGAGCGGGCAGGTTGAACGCAAAACTGAATTCTGGTACTGCCAGTCCAGCCGCCCGCATAGCATCCGCTTTTTCGTGCGCCGTAACCGGATCATTCATAAGCCAGATTGGTGGCTCAATATGAAACAGATGCAGGAATTTCTCGAAGTAACCCGACCAGCTTACGGCTACGGTAGTGGCCCCCATCATGTATTCCAGGATTAGATTCCAGCCAATAAGCCAGGCAAACAACTCCCCAACTGTGCCATAGGAATACGCATACGCCGATCCTTCGACGGGTAAAATCGACGCAAATTCGGCGTAGCAAAGGGCGGCAAACGTACAGGCAATACCCGCAAAAACAAACGCCAGGGCCAAAGCTGGTCCGGCCCATTCGTTGGCGGCAATACCCGTCAGGACAAAGATACCTCCGCCAATAATGGCTCCTATGCCCAGCGAAGTCAGGCCCCAGCGGGTCAGTACACGCTTGAGTTCACTATTCTGCATGTCAGCCGCATAAGCCGATAGCGGCTTTTTGCGCATGACACTCATGTTAACACGTTTCTGTTTCGATTCCATGTAAAAAGTAGGTTCAGTTTGGCATTAAGCTGATTTAGAGAAATTTTATTTGGTTAGCAGGTGGCGAAAGATACGGAATTTAATGAGTGAATGAGTGAATGAGCGAATTGTGAATGAGTGAATACCTCCGGCGTTATGCTACTCACGTCAGCAATATTCACTCATTCACAATTCGCTCATTCACTCATTAATCAGGACTGCGAAGGCCGGATAAGGGGCTTCTTGTCTTTCTTTTCTTTCTTAGCCGTGAACTCCTCCGGCGTGGCCGGGTTGGCATCGGTGAAGTCGGTAGGTACGGCGTCGAAGCCGGTTTTCTTCTCCACCTTAGCCGTGGTAACCGTCAGGTCTTCATTCTTCTTATCGCGTTGCAGCGAATCAACCACAATCGGCGTTGCCACGAACAGCGACGAATACGTACCGACGATCACACCGATCAGCATGGCGAACGAGAAGCCCCGGATGGTTTCGCCCCCGAACAGGAACAGCACCAGCAACACCAGAATCGTAGAGAAACCCGTTACCGCCGTACGGCTCAGCGTGCTGTTCAGCGCGTTGTTGATGATAGTCGGGATGCTCTCTTTCTTGCCTTTGTTGTCGTTCAGGTACTCACGCACCCGGTCAAACACCACAACCGTATCGTTCATTGAATAACCCATGATGGTCAGCAACGCACCCACAAACGCCTGATCTATGTCGAGCGAAAAGGGAAGCCAGCCATTAAAAATCGTGAACACGGCCAGAATCACCAGCACATCGTGGAACAATGCCACCACCGCGCCGTAGCCAAAGGCCAGCCGCTTAAACCGGATCAGGATATACACGAACACGACCGCAACTGCCAGCAGAATGGACCAGATGGCCGATGTCAGGATGTCGTACGCAATGGTTGGCCCTACTTTCTGCGAACTCTCGATTTTGGCTGGATTACCCTTGATACTGCCCAGACCCTTGTAGATGGCCGTTTCGGCCTGCTTGTCGGCACCGCGCGAGTTGTCGTCAATTAGGTAAGGCGTTGTCAGTTTGACCTGATTTGAGCCAATACCCGTGCCGCCGTAGGTTTTTACTTCGGGCGCGGCACCCAGCACCGGCGTCAGGGCCTGGCGAATCTCATCGGTATTGACCGCCTTCTCAAAACGTACCACATACGACCGGCCACCTTTGAAATCAACGCCCAGACTGAAGCCTCTGAAAAGGGCCGAAATCAGACCCAGACCGATAATAATAGACGAGATGGTGTAGTAGGTCTTCCGGCGCGATACGAAATCGAAGTTGGAATCGGAGAAGAGCGACGTAGCCAGCTTAGACGTAAAATTCAACGTTTTGCCGTTGCGGATGTAATACTCCAGAATGAGCCGCGTAATGAAAATAGCCGCAAACAACGACGTCAGGATACCGATAATCAACGTCGTGGCGAAACCCAGAATCAGACCCGTACCAAACACAAACAGGATGATACCCGTCAAAAAGGTCGTTACGTTTGAGTCAATGATAGACGACAGCGCGTTTTTAAACCCATCGGCAACGGCGGTTTTAAACCCTTTTCCTTCGGCCAGTTCCTCCTTAATCCGCTCAAAAATCAGCACGTTGGCATCCACTGCCATACCTATCGAGAGTACAATACCGGCAATACCCGGCATAGTCAGCACCGCACCGAGCGAGGCCATGACGCCCAGCAGAAAAAACAAGTTAATAAACAGGGCCAAATCTGCAATCAAACCGGCGCGGTTGTAGTAGAAAACCACGAAGATCAGCACCAGAATAATACCGATAACTGACGACAGTACCCCAGCCTCAACAGCCTCTGAACCCAGCGTGGCACCCACTACGCTTTCCTCCACGATATTGGTGGGTGCGGGCAGTTTACCGGCTTTCAGTACGTTGGCGAGGTCTTTGGTTTCTTCGATGGTGAAGTTACCCGAAATACTCGACCGTCCGTTTGGAATCTCGTTCTGCACGTTTGGCGCGGTATAAACCAGGTTGTCGAGCAAAATGGCCACCGGGCGATTGATGTTGGCGGCAGTCAGGTTTTTCCACTTGCGGGCACCGTCGGTGTTCATGTTCATGGTCACTTCCGGGCGGCCACGGTCGTCGTAATCACTTGTGGCGTCAGTAATCACGTCGCCTTCCAGCGGGGCGCGGCCACCGGGTTTTTTCAGGAAGAAAATAGGCAGAATCTCTTTACCATCCGTTGTCGTAAATGACTTGCGGTCCCAGGCAAAAAACACGTCGGATGGGAACAGGCTGCGTACTTCTGGTGCGTTCAGTACGTCGTTGGCACGGGCCGTATCGCGCAGATACACACCCAGTTGATCCTGACCTACGGGTAGAAACAACTGCGTCAGTGCCGAGCCAGCCGCTGTATCAGTAGCCGCCTTACCCGTAGAGTCGGCTGTTTTCTTGACCAGTTGCGAGGCCAGGCTGTTGTCAGTTGCGGCAGTGCCGGTAGTAGGGGCGGTAGCCGCGGTGGCTTTGCGCTCGGTTTCTTCGCGAAGCAGATACGCACCCATGCCTTCGAGGGCGGGAGCCAGTTCGTTCAGACGATACACTTCGGTAAACTCCAGCTTAGCCGCACCCGTCAGCAGCCGAC
The DNA here is from genome assembly GCA_038248175.1 of Cytophagales bacterium. Lineage (GTDB taxonomy): Bacteria > Bacteroidota > Bacteroidia > Cytophagales > Spirosomataceae > Spirosoma. The sequence continues at coordinate 3,656 of JBBRUB010000196.1, forward strand.
GGATACGCTCCGGGTTTTCAACGCCCGGCAGTTCAATTTGAATCCGGCCCGAACCCGGCAGCCGTTGCAGGTTAGGGTTGGCCACGCCAAACTTATCCACGCGGGCCTGAATGACCTGGTACGCACGGGCAACGGCCCCTTCTACCTCGGAGGTCAGCATCTTCTTAACTTCCGTATCGGTCGATTGGTAGTTAATCTTGCTACGGTTAGCACTGGTAGCGAAGATGGTAGCCAGTTTGGTGTCGGTAGCCAGTTTTTTGAAGTTGCCGGCAAACAAATCGACAAAACTGCGGCCGCTTGTCTTCTGGTCTTCCAGCGACTGCTTGATGGCTTCGTTGAACTTCGGGTCGCGGTTATTACCCGACAGCGAACGCAGGACATCGGCGGGCGACACTTCCAGCACCACGTGCATACCGCCCTGAAGATCGAGACCCAAACCCAGTTCACGCTCGGTTACTTCCTGAAGCGTGCTACCCAGGTAAACCGGCTCTTTCCAGAGCGAGTCCAAATAGCTTTGTTTTTTATCACGGTCAACCTGCCCCTGCTTGTTGGTGGCGTACGCATCGGCATCGGCTTTGATACTGCGTGCCACGAAGGTGAACGACAGGAAATAGAGACAGATAGCTGTCAGTACGCCCGTCAGAATTAGAATTCCGGTTTTGTTTTGCATTGTTGTACGAACGGACCGGTGGCCCATTCAGAAGAAATAAAAAGTGAATTGGAAAAATGTTGACCGGTAGTTAAGGTCATTGATGGTCATTATCGGTCATTTGTTGTCATTGATTGTTTCGGCTACGAATGACAATAAATGACTCTTCAATGACAACGAATGACAAGAAATCTACGGGGCGTTGGGCGCGATAGCGTGGCCGAAAACGTGCCGGAAATACGAGAAGAAATAATGCGGGAGGGTAAAATGCCGGAGCAGCAGTACGCTCAACAGCAACAGAATCAGCAGCGTTGGTGCGGGTAACAGGAATATCGTCTGATTACCCCCATCAATGCTGATAGCCGGGGCCGCAACGGCCTCAAAACCAGCCGCACTCAGTTTGACGTCGTCCTTGTGCGCGTCCTGCGTTTTCCCTGATTTGGCCGCCTGATGTGCAACGGCTCTCGCTTTGGTAGCTGCCGCCTGCTGCTGTGCCAGACCGCCCGGACTCCATACCGCCGTAAACAGCAGCAGGAATGCCAGTAGCAAACCTGAAAGACGATGGATGACGCGCGGTTGCTTCATAATTTTCCTTAGGGGACGACAAATTTCGTACCATTTTCGGAGATTGGCAATAGGTAATGGTACGCAGATGACGCAGATGTTATAGATTCTCTCTGATCTTCTTTCTTGTTATCAGCGAAAATCCGTCACATCTGCGTTATCCGCGTACTATTTAATCCCAACTTTACGGCCATGAACCTGACCGAATTTATCCGCTTAGCCCTTGCCGAAGACGTTGGCGACGGCGACCATACCTCCCTGTCAACCATCCCCGCTGATGCGCAAAAACGGGCGCGGCTGCTCGTTAAAGAATCCGGTATCCTGGCCGGGGTTGCCGTAGCCAAAGCCATTTTCGCCGAAGTTGACCCGTCCTTCATAGTTGATGTGCTGATGAATGACGGGGCGGATATAAACCCTGGCGATGTTGTGCTGACCGTGAGTGGCAATGCCCGCAACATTCTGACTGCCGAGCGGCTGGTGCTGAACTGTATGCAGCGCATGAGCGGTATTGCCACCCACACCCGCCAACTGGTAAATCTGCTCGAAGGTACCCGCGCCCAGCTTTTAGACACCCGCAAAACAACGCCCAACTTCCGCATCTGCGAGAAAATGGCGACCAAAATTGGCGGAGCCGTAAACCACCGCTTTGGGCTGTATGACATGATTCTCATCAAAGACAATCACGTCGATTATGCCGGGGGTATCGAAGCCGCCATTACTAAAGCCGTTACGTATTTAGAGGAAACAGGGCGGCAGTTGCGCATCGAAATTGAAACCCGCAACCGCGCCGAAGTAGAAGAGGTGTTGCGCGTTGGGCAGGTGAACGTAATTTTGCTGGACAACTTCGCTCCCGATGGTATCCGCGATATGGTGCGGCTTATCAACAAACGCTTCATTACCGAAGCATCGGGCGGCATTGATGAAACTAATCTCCGTACCTACGCCGAAACCGGTGTCGATTTCATCTCGTCTGGTGCGCTGACCCATCAGGTCAAAAGCCTGGATTTGAGTTTAAAGGCGTATTAATTATCCACGTCCTTCACAACTGGCCGGTCATCGTCCGTTCGTTTCTCGTACTGGATGTTGAAACGGCTCAGGTCAGGCATGTACCGACGTTTGCGGGTCAGTTCGTGCTGATAAATGGTCTGTCCCAACTGGTACATGAAGGGTTCGCCAATGCTGTCGATGTCGTATTTATCATCGTTCAGGATACCGTCGCTGTTCACGTAAATCGTAGCGGTCAGCATGTACTCAACCTTGTTTTTAAAATCGACTACATACGACGCATCGGTCAGGAATCCATACGCCCAGCCCACTTTATTGAACACCCGGACGCTCTCCGGCAAGGTATGATGCAGACTGTCTGAGAAGAAGAATTTCACATAGCTGTCGTAGTACTGCTTCGCGTCATACTTCGGATAATTTGTCTCACCCGGAAGCTGCGACATGTACTGCATCATAAAACGGCAATCGTCGTTGGTCAGGTCGAACCGTTGCTTTCTGGGTACAGATTCGGGAAACAGCGTGGCCTGTACAATCTGTTGCAGGGTTTCGAGCGGTAGTTTATTGCGACCCGTAAAATCGAACGGCTTACGAACCAGACTATCACCGGCGTAATGACCAATGCCGAGCGTATCGACGCGCCGGGCGTCAAACGGGTCAGGATTGTAAGCAGGCGGCTGCGCGTACAGCAACGTTCCGTCAGAGTTGATGAACCGGACCGGGTTGGTATGGCGGTTTTCGTCGGGACTCATCCTGACAAAGCGATGCGTAATGCGCGTATCTAAGTAGCCCATGCCGTGCAGCC
>JBBRUB010000197.1:0-6660 GCA_038248175.1 Cytophagales bacterium
AGTCCTCAGACCCGTAGGCGTTGAAATAATCGCGCACGTCCTTGCAGATTTTTCCTTTCAGATCGCGCCGGTGGCCGAGTTCATCCGGGAGCCAGATCGTATAGAGTTCGAGGTAGGTAATGGCCAGTTCGTGCGCTTTTTTGCGCCCGGTATCATCCAGATCAGGCAGGTTATAGACCCGTTCTGCCATCTTGCTCAGCTTCCCGTATTTGATTGTGCCGGGCGCGACGGTTTCGGAGTTGAACCAGATCACGGAGTAGCCCAGCGCGGCCACGTTCAGGGCATCAGAGCCACCCGTACAGATAATGAGTTCGGGTAACTGGCTTTCCTTACTGCCGGGTTCGGCTTCTTCACTATCGCCCAGAGCGTCATTCTTCTGCAAGTCGGCCAGTCGTTTTTCGGCCTGATCGAGCCCGAAGGCGTAGTTTTCCGGTTTCTGACCAACCGACCAAAACCGGTATTGTGCTTCGCGTTCGCGGGGTTTGTAAATCTTCTGCCAGATGCCTTCATCGAACATGAAGATGGGAAATTGATCGGTACTGCTCACGGTCGTAACCTTCCGGTCTTTGACGGTCGTGTAAGATTCCAGCGCGTGAAATCTATACTTCTTGCAGACGTTGACGGCATTACGTATGGCAAGTTCATCGCCGGGAACATCGCCCGCTACGTATTTGGCCTTACTCATATAGGCCCACACATTGCGCGAAAAAATTGTCTGCAACTCACTCATGGAAAATTCTTTGAGTTTCCACGTTGTTCCTTCTTCCTGATCGGCCTGGGCGGTTTTGAATTCCAGTACTGGCCCCATTTTGGGAGCCGCTGCGCCGGTCTCGTCTTTCAGATCAAAGCGGTCCTGCACAAGGCGGATGGCGGTAGAAAAGTCGCAGTTCTCTTCCTTCATAACCACGGCGAGGGCGTCCATTGCCCGTTCGCCGGAGCCGAAGTCCATGACGCGCCACACGCCGTTGTAGTGGCTCAGCACCGCGCTTGGGCTGGGATCGTCTTCGGCAGAGCGAATCCGAAACTTGAAGTTCTTTTTCCGCACCCCGTCAGCGGCCTGGGGATAGTAGCGAAGAATAATGTCCAGACCGTCGCTGGTCTGGTCGTAGATGTCTTGAGGAGATAACATGGATGAACGCAGGTATAGGATGGAGAAGAAAAAATGTTGGCCCGGCACATCGTAGGCCGGGCCAATCACACTATTCACATTATTCACTCCTCTTGGGGTGTAGCATCCGGGAAAAGAATGCTGCATATCGTTGCGCCGACGTGCCAATGCTGAGCCGAAACGGACGAAGGGGCATGGGTTTATTAATTTTCTTAATCAAATCGGCCAGTAAATAGACAATTACCGCATCGGGAATAACGTCGTTGTTCTGGTCTTTGAATTGGGCAAAGGCTTCGGGATGAGCAAGCACGTAGGATAACTCATGCGCTGCGAATTGGCGCAGGGCATCGAGTTGGTAGCTGGTGGCCACGACGCTTCCGCCATTGGGATAAACCTGGTCGAGTAACTTATAGACTATCCCCAGACGGTTGACCGTGATTGGGCTTGCCTGAGCAAACGAGCCTGGAATCAAATCGTCTTTGATAGCATCGTCGCGCAGGAGCATCGCATTCAAAGCGCGTTCGCTCAGGATTCGGGTCATGTGCCGATTGAGGGGAACGGCGAATTGTAACAGCGTATTGGTTTTGCGGGACGCAGTCGATGATGCGGGCCTGGAAAATACTCGTTGGAAATTCATTGGATTTAGTAGGAATCGGATGGTGAATTAAGAATCTGGATACGGGTGGTAATAAGGTCGTCCATGTCGAGTAGCGTTGACCGCAGGCCGGTCAGGAAGTCGGTGGCCGGAACGATGATTTCAAGTCGCTGACGGTAGAGCCTGATCTTGTGCTGGAACTGTGTCAGGTCGTCCACGTCGTCGGTGGGTGTAATCAGCGTTCCGGCGAGGTAGTGGGCAATCAGGGTGGATGTGTCCATGATTCTCACGCCTGGGCGGTGTCCTGGTCGAGCGTGAGATGGACCGACACGAGTGTTTCGGCACCTGACCGTTTGGCCGACAACTCCTTTACCCGAATACCAGGCGTAGTGAAGAGGGGCATCAGCTGCACATACCAGCCGCGCAGTTCGAGGAGGTAAAACGGTTCATCGTTCAAAATCGAACCTTCGTAGCTGATTTCGCGCTTGACCTCGTAATCATTGATGATACGCAGTGCGGCCAACAGATTCTGGATCGTGGTATTCTGTACTTCGGGGGCAATGGTCTGGGCAACATTCATGGCTGATTTGGTTTATTAGTTGAACTGATCAGGAATTGAATTGCGCGGATTGCTCTGGGGAGGAAACGGCGTTTCCCTGGTAGTAGGCGTAGTATTCATCTATCTTCCTGATAATCCATTTGGCGCGTTCGGGCGTGGGAAAGTGCGTCTGGCTGGGGGCTACGTACTTGCGGAAGACATCATCGGAAAGGTCAAACCGTTCTGCAAACAGGGTCATCAGTTCTGTTTTGCCACCGGTGGCGATGCCGGTCTTGTATTTGCGAAGGGTTTCTTCGGGTAAGGTGACGTTCATAAAATACCATTGTCTAAATTTTGTCCTGTCTTTAGCCAATTCTGGCCCGTTTGCTTGTTATTCTGGCAATCCCGTACCACATTTGGACAAGAGTGGGACAAACATAAGCCGATAAACTTGATTATTGCAAATTATTTTGAGTAATTATTTTTTAACCTGACTATGGAAACCAAAATCGGCACTGAATTAGGCGAACGAATAGAACTAATAAAGTTCCATTTTAAGCTGAATAACAGGAAGTTGGCAGAAGCCGCAGGTGTAAGTGGGCAAGGCATTGCCGACATCATTAGCGGCAACGTAGAAAATCCGCGTATTAGTCTGATCCGGGGGATTGTCAACAAGCTTGGTATTAGCTATGATTGGCTAATTGACGGACGGGGGGAGATGTTCGGTAATAGTCCGCCAAACTTGCCAATATCAATCAAAGAAAACGACCGGGCTTTGCAGGAAAAGTTGCGAAGCCGGGACGAGTACATTGCCGAACTGCTGAGCGAACGGCTGGGAAAGGATGAGGGTGTGCCTGCATCAGTACTTACGTATGATGCGGCCAACTTTTTGATGGATCAGGATTTAGCCGATGATGGCATGGGGGGCAATATGCTGCCGTTCATGGCTCTGTCGCGCCGGAAACCGGGTTCAAAAGTGGGTACACCCTTGTTTTGCGGAGACGAAACCGCTACTTTTGGCCGTTGACAATTGTTTTTGATTGGCAGAGAGCGATACCGAGACCCTCGCTCTCTGCCAATGACCAAAAAAAGCAGCAATGTTTCCTGTTGCTTTTTGCATTTAAAAAGGTGTTCAGCTGATGGTTTGAGCATCATTGAAAGAGACACAGAGAGGTGTCCGAGTGGTTTAAGGAGCACGCCTGGAAAGTGTGTATGCGGGTAACTGTATCGAGAGTTCGAATCTCTTCCTCTCTGCAAAAGTTTCACAAAAACCAGCCTGCTATTAGTAGGCTGGTTTTTTATGTTTGTCATACTGGCCGTATATGAGCAAAAAATCAAATCGCCTGCCTAAAAACACGACCATTCGCATCTACGGTATCCACACCGAAATTTTCTGGCAAACGGCTAATTGTGACCATTTTATGGATAATTACCGGACCGATACGGCCAAGACAGCTAAATCCCGTTTTCATAACCTGCGGTTCAATCAGGTCGCCCAGATGCTTTCGGGTAATGTGTATGTTAGTCGGGTACCTAAGTCAGATAATCCGAACAAGTATTATGCACTGTCGTATTACCAACAGCATTATTATTTCACGACCTTCACGCTGGAGTCCCGAACCGACACAGCGCGTACCCTGTTTGCTATCATTATTACATCCTATATTACATATGAAGACCGTCACATTGACCAATGCCAAGCCTACCTCGACGATCTCGAAAAGCAGTTCGGTTGGTGAGCAGGGCGTCTTGCCCGGAAAAGGTCCCTGGGTGAGTTATAATGGGCAATGGTACACGAAGAAGGATGGGCAATGGGTCAAACTGATAACTCAATAGATTTTATGTGGACCGAAACTGATAACCAACTCGTTCGCGAATTCAAATTCGCCGATTTTTCTGAAGCCTTCGCGTTTATGACCCGCGTGGCATTGCTGGCCGAAAAAGCCGACCATCACCCGTGGTGGTCCAATGTCTATAATCAGGTCACGATCAAACTCACTACCCACGACTCGGGTAATACCATTACCGACAAAGACCGGGCATTGGCGAAGGCGATTGATGCTTTATGAAACTTTACCTCGTGCCGACGCCCATCGGCAACCTTGACGATATTACGCTGCGGGCCATTAAAGTCCTGCAAAGCGTGGATGCCATTCTGGCCGAAGATACCCGCACGTCGGGGGTGTTGCTGCGGCACCTTGGTATCAGCAAACCGCTGCACAGCTACCATATATTTAATGAACACCAGACCGTACAACGCGTAGTTGACCAGATTCGGGGCGGCAAAACACTGGCGTTGGTATCAGATGCGGGAACACCCGGCATTTCGGATCCCGGCTTTTTGCTCGTGCGGGCGTGTATTGCGGCAGATATTGCGGTGGAGTGCCTGCCGGGCCCCACGGCGTTTGTTCCCGCACTCGTCAACTCCGGTTTGCCGACGGATCGCTTTACGTTCGAGGGGTTTCTGCCGCACAAGAAAGGTCGCCAGACCCGACTTGCCGAGCTGGCCGACGAGAGCCGTACGATGGTCTTTTACGAATCGCCCCATCGGCTGCTGAAAACGCTGGGTCAGTTTGTCGAAACCTTCGGCCCCGACCGCCCGGCGAGCGTGTCGCGCGAACTGACCAAGCTGTTCGAGGAGAATCCGCGTGGGCCTTTGTCGGAACTTATCACGTATTTTACCGAAAAAACGATAAAAGGTGAACTGGTTATCTGTGTTCAGGGCAAAGAGCAAACCCGCGAGAAAAAACGAAAATACAGCCGCGATGATGATGAAGAGGACCCCACCCCAACCCCTCCCCCGAAGGGAGGGGCTTATGCTTCTGAATAGTTTTAGCCCCTCCCTTTGGAGGAGGGGTTGGGGTGGGGTCATTTTGCTGCTCTTCACGTTTCACTCCTCCCTGGCGCAGCCGCGCATCAGCCTGCTCACCTTCGGGCCGGGCGAAGAACTGTATTCGGTCTTTGGACACACCGCCATTCGGGTGTATGATCCGGCGCGGGGGCAGGACGTAACGTATGGCTGGGGCGGGTTTCGGTTTGCGGAGAATAACTTTTACGTCAAGTTCCTGCGCGGTACACTGCCATATTACATCGACGCCTATGACATGAACCTGATGGTGTATGCGTACCAGCAGGAAAACCGCAGCATCCGCGAGCAGGTGCTGAACCTCTCGCCCGCGCAGACGCAGCGGCTGCTCCAGGTGCTGGAAACCAACATGCAGCCTGAAAATCGGACGTATCAGTACAAATTTTTTTACGACAACTGCGCCAGCCGCCCCCGTGACGTCATCAGGGCAGCCATCGGCGACAGTCTGATTATGCCCTCGGCAACGGCCCCAACGAGGAAGTCGTACCGCGACTGGATGAACGATTACCTCGGCGAAAAACCCTGGGCCAAACTCGGCATGAACCTCGCCATTGGCCGCCCCGCCGATCACCAGACTACCGGCTGGGAAGCCATGTATCTGCCCGCCAATGTGTTTAATCAGATGGCGTCCGCTACTGTCCGGCAGGCCAACGGGCAGGTGGTGCCGCTGGTAGCCGACAGTCAGACGCTGTACAAGGCCAGCCAGACGTTTCGGCAGCAGATTCCGTTTATTTTCAATCCCGATTTTGTCTTTGCCCTGCTGGGTATTGTTGTAACGGTGTTCACCATCCGGCGGTATCAGCGCGGCAAAATTGACCGCTGGTTAGACCGGCTGTTGTTTGCTTTTTCAGGCTCGTGGGGCTGGTTTCTGTTGCTGCTCTGGTTTGGTACCGACCACGGTGTTACGACCTGGAACCCCACGTTGCTGTACCTGATGCCATTGCACTTACCACTGATCTATTGGATCACCGGCCCCACCACCACCGCCCGCCGACGAAATATGTATTTCGGCATCACGGCCATTCTTATCACATTTGGGATGTTCCTCTCCACCGTGCCGGGGGGCGTCGATGCGCTATTTCCGCTGACGCTACTGGTCCGATGCGTCGTGAATCTGCAACCTGTTCGCAATAGGGCATTGGCGAAGCGATCTGAGTAAAGGCTTCTCCTTGAGAAACTGGTTGACACGAGACTTTATTTGTCCCGGCTCCAGCGTTCACTGATGGGGTTGCCCGTCGAACTCAGACCACGGTGGAGCCACTCGTCCTGACTAATCGTTGCATTGAACGTAAGCGAACGACCCACCCGACTATTGTCGCGCGGGAAAAAATCAATGGTTTCGGTGTACTGGCCATTGTTCAGCGTGTAGGTGCCGCCCCCCGTGCCAAAAAACTGCCGGGTCTGCGGATTAATGGCAACCCACTGGAACCGGCTACCGGTTAGTAACTTAATTGTTTTGCGTGGACCGCGCTGCATATCCGTTAACTGCCCGGCTTCGTTTGCCCGGCCCGTAATGCGCCACAGGCCGGTCAGGGGCGTAGGCATTTCGTTAA